>JAJECZ010000492.1 GCA_022821735.1 Alphaproteobacteria bacterium
ACATCCAGCGCACGATCGTTCTCGCGGCCCGGGCGGAGGCGGCCCGGTTCAGGAAGCTGCGGCTGACCCTCGCTGCCCTCGGCGGCGCCGCGGCCGCTGTCACGCTCCTCGCGCCGAGGGTTCCGCTCCCGGACAGCTACGGTCCGAACCTGCTCGAGCATCTCTGGTTCGACGGTATCTGGCGGCAATGGAGCGGATATCTGATCCTCGGCCTCGCCGTCGCGGGGCTCGCCATCGCAATCGTCATCAAGAAGCGGCTGGTCACGCGGATCGCCCGTTCCCATCGATGGAGGCTCTCCCATTTCATTCTCGGCCTGGGGTGCGTGCTCGTCCTGTTCGCCCATACCGGTTTTCGCCTGGGCTCCGACCTCAATGCGGCGCTCATGGGCTGCTTCCTCGCGGTGCTGCTCTCGGGCGCGCTTGCCGAAATCTGCGCCGGCGCCCCTTCCGGGCTGCGGGCGGTCGGGATCGCCAGCCCCGCCAGGCTGCGCCGTCACCTGATGTGGCTCCACGTCATGGCCATATGCCCCCTGCCGGCGCTCCTGATCGTCCATGTCCTCACGGCCTACCGTTACTGAGGGAACCGGCCGATGTCCCGGAGGACCATATTGTGGCTTGTTTCGGGGACGTTGCTGGCTTCCGCCTTCGTCGTGGCATCGATGTTCGTGAGCGGGGACCGGCGGATACTGCCGGCCGGCGCCATGACCGATGCCCACCACCAGCTTGAGATGTCCTGCGAGACCTGTCACGGCACCCCGGACTTTGCCGATACGGCAGCAGCGGAGAAGGCGCTGAACAAGTCCTGCCTGGGCTGTCACGAAGACGAGCTGAAGGCCGCTGACGACAGCCATCCGCGCAAGACGTTCCGCAACCCGAGAATGGCCGCCTACTGGGACATGCTCGACGCGCGCCTTTGCACCACCTGCCACGTGGAGCACCGCCCGGAAATCACCAGGGTGGGCGCGGTCACCGTGGCGATGGATTTCTGCATGGCGTGCCACGCCGAGGGCGAACAGGATGTACGGATCGAGCGGCCGAGCCACGCAGGCCTGACCTTCGACAGCTGTGCGTCGAGCGGCTGCCACAACTACCATGACAACCGCGCGCTCTATGAGGATTTCCTGGTCAAGCACGCCCACGAAGCCTGGCTCACGCTGACCCCGATGCACGCACTTGCCGCACGGGCCCGCGCGGGGGGCCAGTCCGCGGCAACGCCGCTCGGACCGGGCGACGCCCTGGCGCCCGCGTCCGCGCTCGCTGATCCCGCCGTCCTGGAAGACTGGGCCCGATCCGGCCATGCGGCGGCGGGGATCAACTGCGGCGCCTGCCATGCGGCCGCTGCCGGGAACGCTTCGCCGGACACGGTCGAAGCCCTTTGGGTTGACGAGCCGGCAATGTCGGTCTGCGAAGACTGCCACAGGACGCAGGCAAGGACCTTCGTCAGGGGCCGGCACGGCATGCGCCGGCATCCGCGGATCGCAAAGCCGCGCGATCCGCACCGCGCCTTGAGGGGGCTGGGCCTCGACGGCGTGCTCCCGGAAACGGTCATGGTATGGCTCGAGGACCCGGCCGTGCCCGAACGCATGGCCGCCGGGGAGGCGCGGCTTCCCATGCGCGGCGACGCCGCCCACCGGGCGCTCGATTGCGGCACCTGTCACATGCCTCACGCGGTCGACGTTGTGCGGGCAGCGGTCGAAGCCTGCACCTCCTGCCATGACGACGAGCACAGCCGCGCCTTTTTCGACAGCCCTCACCACGCGCTCTGGCTGGCGGAGCGCAACGGCCTGGCGGAGCCGGGCACCGGCGTCAGTTGCGCCACCTGCCACATGAGCAAGATCGAGCGCCGCGGAAAGATCGCGACCAATCACAACCAGAACGACAATCTGCGACCGAACGAGAAGATGATCCGGACTGTGTGCCTCGACTGCCACGGCCTCGCCTTCTCTCTGGACGCACTGGCGGACACCGACCTGATCCGCCGCAATTTCTCCGGCAGGCCGACGGTCCATGTCGAGAGCATCGAATGGGCGGTGCGCCGGGCGGAGGCGCAAAAGCAGAAGGGCGGCAATTGAAAGGCGCTGGAGTGCGCATTCGTCAATCGCGGCTCCGAAGACAGGGAGGATCAGCGGGATGAAACGAAAATCGTTCTTGATGGCCGGGCTTGCGCTTGGCCTCGGAGCAGCGACGGCGGCGGCCGCGGCCGACGGGCTTCCCTACCAGAGGGTGGCCGACATGCTGTATCGGGTGATGTCCGCGGACCGGGAAGTCTATACCCGCATGGTGGTTCAGCGCCTCACGGTCGACGAGAAGATCATAACCGCCTCGGAGCATTTCGGTGACGACGCGGCATTGCCTCTCCCGGCGCAGATGTTCCGCTTCGGCGCCGAAATGGTCATGGACGAGACCGAGGATTTCTCCTACGCGCTGCTCTCGCTGGATCCGATCAACAGGAAGAACGGTCCGGGCACGCCGCTGGAGAAGGAAGGCCTCGAGTTTGTGCTCGACAACCCCGATGAGACCTTCTACGGCGAGGAAGAACTCGGAGGCGAACGGTATTTCACCGCGGTCTATCCCGACCATGCGGTCGTCGAAGCCTGCGTCGTCTGCCACAACAACCACAAGGACTCCCCCCGCACCGACCTCGAGGTCGGGGAGGTGATGGGCGGAGTGGTCATCCGGATCGTCATGGACTGAGCACGCCTCCGCTATCGCGGAAGCGATCAGCGGTGTCGGAGCGCCTCGGGCTTCAAGGAACGTTCCGGCGATAACACGGTTTCTCGCCGGCATCGCCTTTCCGGGCATGCTGATCCGGCCTCCGCATGGGGCGCGGAGGACCCCACCCGGCTTGCGCCTCGGCGGCCATGCCGGCTGGACTGGGGAGCGCGCCAACAGCGAACACCGGCGCAGCGACGGGCCGGTCGGGCAGGCGGTCCGCCGGGCGTTGCGTTTCCTCCGCGATGGAATTCTTTATGGGAATTCTCAATCCAATGGGGGAAAAACGCCGCAGTAACCCTACTTTTGGAGAGGAAACCCCTCCGTTGGGAGGGCGTTTAACCTTATCGGTCCGCCTAATCTCAGGGCGAGGACCGGGGGGACAGGGCTGTGGCGACCGTGCAACGCGACGGTTCCGGACCGGGACGACCGCACCGGGCAGAGGGAGGGTCGATATGAATCGGCAAGACCTGTTTGAGCGCACTCTGGCATCGCTGTACGCCGGGATGCTGAGCGATGCGGAGTGGCCCGCGACCTCCGGGCTGATCGACGAGATATGCGGGATAAAGGGCAACTTCCTGGCGTTCGGCGACGAGGCGGTGAACGACGACATCGACATCTTCTTCGCCCGGTTCTGCTATCGCGGGCAGCGCCATGCCGCCCTCGAGCAGGAGTATTTCGGATCCTGGCACGCGGTGGACGAACGGCTTCCGCGTATAAGGACGCTGCCGGACAGCCAGCTGGCGCCCACTCCCTCGCTGCTCAGCGAGGACGAGTTGAAGACCTCGGCGGTCTACAACGAGCTGATGGTGCGTGCCGACGCGCGCGACAGCCTCAACGTGCGCCTCGACGGGCCGGGCGGCTCGCGCATCGTATGGACGCTCGCCGATCCGGTCGACAGGGAGGGCTGGACGTCGGACAGGGTCGGGGCGGTCGAGCGCCTGCTGCCGCACGTGCGGCAGTTCGTCAGGGCAAGACAAGCGCTGGTTGGCGCGCGGGCGCTCGGGGCGTCGGCGGTCGAGTTGCTCGACAACGTCCGGGTGGGCATCGTCCAGCTCGACCGTCGCGGCAGGCTCGTGGTGGCCAACGACCGTACGCACGCGTTGCTGCGCCGGGGCGACGGGCTTACGGACAGGGACGGCCGGCTGCACGCCTCCCTGCCCAAGGAGGATGCGGTGCTGCAGAGGCTGCTCGCGCAGGCGCTGCACTTCCCCGGCAGACCCGGCGTGGGCGGCTCGATGCTGGTCAGCCGCCCGTATTCCCCGTCGCGGCTCGTGCTTCATGTCAACCCCATGTACGACGCGGGGAGGGAGCCCGACCGGGGCGGCGCCGGCGCGCTCGTACTGGTGATCGACCCGACGGACCGCACGGACCTGGACCCGGAGCGGGTCGGCGACGCGCTCGGGCTGACACGGACGGAGAGCTGGATCGCTGTGTTGCTCGCGCAGGGCAAGAGCATCGACGAGGTCGCGGCGGAGACGGGGCGGCAGCGGACCACCGTCAAGTGGCACATCCGCCACATCTACGGCAAGTGCCAGATTTCGCGCCGGATCGAGCTGGTGCAGCTGGTGATGTCGCTGACCGACGTTCCGGGGGTGCGGGACTACGGGCCTGTCCGGCCGGGCCGTTCATGAGCTGGCGGGAAGACTGGCGGTTCGACAATCTCGACCGGGGAATCGGGGAAGTGCGTCCGGCCGGCATCGCCGCCATCGTTGCAATTGGGCTCTCGATCTTCGCGGCCGCGCTTCCGGCCAGGGCGAACGACGGCGAGGCCGAGATCAACGCCATGCTGGAGGATTGTGCCCGGACCGCCGTCGCGACGCTCATGCGGCCGATCACGGAGCAAGATCGGGTGGACGGCCTCTACGGCCTGCTGTGGGGCCTTTACGCCGCCGACGACCGCAACCTCATCCTCCGCGAGTGCGCGAGAATGGCGCCGGAACCGAAATGAGGCGGTTTCGCGAGGCGAATGCCTGACCCGGCCCGCGACCTTGCGGGCACTACCCCCGCCCGCACCGGTTTTCGGACTTTCCGACACTAATTTCCGGCCAGGAAATTTTGTCCGAACCCCTCTTTTGGGAGGGCGGAAAAAGCCGTTTCCCTTCCTAACCTTCGCACCGACATATCGGACGCGCGGGAACGAAACACACGTCTGAAATCCGAGTCGACCGGGCACATTCCGAACCCGGCGTCCGCTCTGCCGGGCCGGCAATACGGGCCGTGCTGTTCACGGCGCTGGCCATCGCGGTTCCGGCGTTGACCGGCGTCGGCGCGCGTTACCTGGTCCGCGGGGATTTCGACATTATCCATATCCTTCTGATCCTGTTCTTTTCAATCAATTTGTGGGTCTGCTATTGGGAGGTGTGCCTGTTCCTCAAACGGGATTATGTCGAGCAGCGCGCCGGATACTGGCGTGAACGGCGGCGGAAAACCGGCCGGACACCGGCCGTGGAATTCCTTGCGGGAAAGGTCCCGTTGTCGGACGTGCTGTCGCCGACGGTATGGGCCGACGTCTGGGCCACCTACTCGCAATTCGACAGTTCCTATGCGGACCGGCGCACATACGGCTATAACGTGGATATCGCCAACGGCTTCGTGACGCCGGTGCCGACGCTGATCCTGTTCGCTGCCTATACCGTCGACTTCCTTCCCGCCGTCGCCGCCGGCATTATCGGGGCAATGATGTTCTGGCAGTTGATCTACGCGACGTCGGTCTATTGGGTCAGTTTCTTCGCAGCCGGCCGGCAAAGCCGCATCGGCCGGCGCGACATGTATATCTATATCTGGGCGCTGAATTGCCCGTGGGTGCTGTTCGCATTGCTGGGGCTTTACGTTTCGGTTCGCCTGATCGCGGACGGCGACTACCGCGTTCTGGGCTATTGATCCCGGTCGAAGAAGTCGCAGGAGATTGCAGGGTGAGAAGGACGGGCCGGGCGGAGGCGAAGCCGAGACGGGTGGCCATTATCGGCGGGGGCGTATCGGGGCTGGGGGCGGCGTGGGCGCTGCACCGGCATCCCGACCGGTTCGATTTCCGGTTGTTCGAGGCGCAGGACCGGCTCGGCGGCAACGCCGTCACCGCCGACATGCCGCAGGATGACGGCGCATCGATTCCGTTCGATATCTCGGTCACCGCGTGCATCCCCTCCGTCTACCACCACATCGTCCTGTTCATGCGCCGGCACGGTATCGGGCTGGTCGATACCAGGTTCAGCTACAGCGTGAGGTATCGCGGCGGCGTCTATGCGCACGATTTCGACTCCGACATCAGGAGGCAACTGCAACCGGAAATCGAAAAATTCCAGAGGCTCCTGCGGCGGTTGAAACAGTTCGGCCGGCTCAACCGGTGCCGGTCCAGGCTGCTCAACGCCCTCAACCCTTTCAACTATGTCAGCATGGGCATGGTTCTCAACCTCGGCAGGTTCTCGGGCGACTTCAGATACAAGATACTGAAGCCCATGTTCGTCAACTTCCTGATGGCCACGAACGTGTTCGACATGCCGGCGTCGATGTTTTCCCGCTATCTGGAGTTCTTCGACATCGAAACTGCAACGCCGATGCAAACCTGGGACGGGGGCACACGGCGCATTTACGAAGAAATGTCGGCCGGCTTTCGGGACAAGGTCTGTCTCGGGCGGCCCGTGAGAAAGGTGTACCGGCGCGCGTCCGGCATCGTCGTGGAGGACGAGGACGGCGGGACGGAGGCCTTCGACGACGTGGTCTTCGCATGCAACGCGAACCAGACGCTGATGATCCTTGACCGGCCGACCTTCCTCGAAGGCTGGCTTCTCTCGTCGGTCCGTTACGAGAGCGAGCTGCACAACCACACCGTGGTCCATTCGGACGCGTCGGTTCTCCCGGACAGTGCGGTCAGGGCGCTCGATACCCGCAGCAACCACATCGAGCAATACGGCGCGAGGCCCGACAACTACGAAATCACCTACATCATGCACAACCAGCAGCCCTGGGCGAAGCCGTCGGACAGGCCGTGCCTGGTGACCTACAACCCGTCAGGCCCCATCGACGACGGCATGATCGTGGAAAGGCGGTGGTTCCAGCACATCGTGCACGACGTGCGCCACATTGCCGTCCTGATCCCCCTGTTCCGCTTCGTCCAGGGCAAGAGGCGCACATGGCACTGCGGCGCCCACACCCTGATCAACAGCCAGGAGACCTGTTTCGTGACCGGCCTGGCCGCCGCGCGGCAATTGGGGGCGGACTATCCGTTCGAGGACGCCGAAGCGCGGAAGTGGTTCAACTTCTACGGACGCACGATGTACGGCTGGCGCTTCAGGACGGCGTGAGGCCGGGGGCGCGCCCGGAACGCGATCGAACCCGGCGCAAGGCCCGATACCGCTCGACCCGCCGGCGTCTCCTTCACGCTTCCTCCCTCTCCCGGGCGTCTTCGCCCGCCTTCCGGCGGTACAGCCTCGCCAGCCGGGCCTTTTCTCCGTCCAGCTGTTTCTGGCGCGCTCTGCGGGCCGCTGTAGGCGGAAGGCGGGCCAACCGCGCCGATTCCTCTATCGCCTTCAGGAGCGCCGCGCGCGTTTGCGCGGCCGTCGAGCGCGTTCCCGGCGGCGGACCGAGGGGCCAGCCGGGATTCGGGTTGCCGCCTGTCACGGGCGATCCTGACTATCGCGCATGAAGCCGGTTTTCCTCGGGTTGCCGTTTTCGATGGCGGCGGGGTTGCCCCGCGCGAGGCGCCCGAGCGCGCGAAACAGGCGCCGGAGGCGTCTCCTTCGCTTCAGGCGGCGATAGCGCGCGGCAAGGTAGGAGTTCAGGTCCGAACCTTCGTAAATGGGGCGGTCGGGCTTCACGCGGGCGCGTATCCGGCCGCGGCGACCGAAAGCGGCAGGGCGCGGGCAGGTCCTTGGCGACTGTTGTCCATTCCGTCAGGCGCTCCGCTCAATATGCCGACACGGAGTCTGGTAAGGAAAGCGCCCTTTTTCGCCCTCCCTGCGGAGGGGTTTTGAGAAATTAATGCCGGGAAATCCCGAGAATCGGTGCAAACGGAAGTTCGCCCGGACAGCCCGTGCCGGACAATCCGTATGCGCGGGCGCGGCGTTCCCGCGTCATGCCCGAACGCCCCCTCCGCGATGCCCGGAACAAGTCCACTGCTGTCCGGTTCAGCCATCGGGACGAAGCCAATTGGGGGTCGGCCGGGTTTCCCCCCTCCCGCCGAGCGGGAGGGGTCGGGGGAGGGCCTCGCGGCGCGCGCGGACGGTTGCCGGGCTTCGCCCGCCGCCGCGCTGGACGCGGCGAACGTCACGAATGGCGGCGTTGGCGCCGCCGGCCTGGCGGCCGGCACCCTCTCCCATCCTCTCCCCGCAAGCGGGGAGAGGGGATTTGCAGCCGGCGCTACTCAGGACGAGGGACGCCGGGCGGCCGATCCGAGCCTCGATTCCACCGGACCCTTCGAAACCCGGTCGAACCCGGGCCATGCGTCCTGCTCGCTAAATCCAAACCGGACAGCAGTGGATCGAGTCCGGGCACTTGCCTTTTCCCCCTCAAACGGGGTGGCGATATCGCTTCACCCGGAATTTGAAACTTTTGCGCGGGCTCATTTTCGGCAGCGGACTGATCTTCAGCCGGTAGTTTGCCGGAACCATTTCCAGCTCCAGGTGGCGGGCGATGAGCAGCAGGTTGACCGCCAGCTGCAACTCCGTCCACTGGACGCCGCCGCACATGTGCGTCCCGATGCCGAAGGGCACGAACGCGCCGGTCTGCCGGTGCTCGTCCCTGGGAGGCGCGTAGCGGTCGATATCGAAACGGTCGGGGTCCCTGAAGTAATCCCCGTCGAAATGGGCGGCGGGAAAGGCGACGAGAACCGTGCTTGACGCCGGCACTTCGTAGCCCTCGACCTCGAACGCGTTCATCGCGGTCCGCGAATGGACCGGGATCACCGGATAAAGCCTCAACACCTCCATGACGAAACGGCGGGTTACGTCGATCGCCGCCGGATCAAGGTCCCCGGCAGCCGGATCCCCGTTCTCGAACAGGGCGTCGGCCTCGGCGGCGATGCGGTCGTGCAGGCCGGGGTTTGCCAGCATCTCGTAGATCGCGAAACCCAGCGCGCTCGCCGTGTAATGTCCGGCGATGATCGGCGCAATGAACGCGAAGCCCAGATCGGTTTCCGGCAGGAATTGCGGGTCCGACTGGTGCAGGTCCATCAGGTCGTCGACAAGGTCCCGCCGTTTGCCCTCGCGCTGCGCCGGCGTGTGCGTCGCGTGGATCTGCGCATAGAGTTCCAGAACGCCGGCCTTGGCCCGTTTCATCGCCGGCGTCCGCAGGGTGAATTCGGGCAGGATGCGATGCACATGGACCAGCAGCGCCCGGTATTCGAACCTGAGGAGGTCGTCGAGTATGTCCCCCGGATCGAAGCTCACGCTCAGCCGGGCGACCTGCTCGGCGACCATTCGCTGGCAGGCGTCCTCCGCGGTTATCCTGCTGCCGAGACCCCAGCCCGCGAAGCTGCGCCGGCCCAGCGCCAGCACTTCGTCCAGCCGGTCCTCGACCACGGCGCGGCCGTTGCCCGCGCGCACCGCCTTGCGCATGCGGAAATGGTCCCCGCCGTCCATGCTGGCGATCGACCGCGCCGTTCCCCATTCCCTCTGGAAGTCTTCGAGATAGTCCCTGGTGCGGAGGAAAAGACGGCCCTTGCGGCCGACCCAGCGGTTCATTTCCACGCCGGCAAGCACCGTGAATTCGCGGCCGCCGGCGCTGATCCGGAACACCGGGCCCAGCTCCTTCGCTTTCTCGGCCATGAATTTCGGGATGTTCCCGGAGCGGAACGTCCGCGACGAGAGCAGGCCGTACAGGCCGAGCGCCGGGATGGAACGGCGCCGGACCGAGCGCATGCTGGCGGGGGGGCGGTAGGAGCTGCGCACCGCATCCGCAATGGTCCGCCCGATCAGGTCCATGCCGCCGATGAGCTCGATCCGCTCCTTTGCGGTTTCGTACTCCTCCGGCTCGAGCATGGTGTGTATGCCGCCGCAAGCGTTCAGCAGGCCGATGACGGCAATGTCCCGGGGACCCGGAATCTCGCCGTCGAACAGCGTCCGCATGATTCTGGTCTTGATTTCCACCCTGCTCTCGCCGTCCGCCGTCGGGTAGCGCTTCGAACGGGCCACCCGGCTGGAAACGGACCAGAATCCGCCTGCATCGGTCTGGAGTATGCCGGCCTCGACCAGGCGCTCCAGCGCCGCGTTGCCGATTTCGTCCGAACGCCGCGCGATGCGTTCGACCCAGTACTGAGGCGAGCGCGTTTCGGTATCCTGTGCGATTTCCTCCAGGACGGGATCGAGCATTTCGTCCCCGGTGGGCGTCGGATCCACCAGCATCAGCCTCTCGAGGTCCGAATCGATGCGGTCCTCCAGCGAAAGGTCGATCAGGACGCTCCCGGCGAGCACGCATGACATTTTCCATTCCGGTATCGGCAGGAAATACCCGGTCTCTTCGCTGAGCAGCGACAGGAGCACTTCTTCGGAAAACCTGATCGTCAACGCCTCCCTTACCGGGCCGGGACTGCCGATGGGGGACCGGCATGGCGGTTCAGCCGGTTGCCCCTCGCCCCGTCGAGCACCATCAGCAGCGGCGGAAGGAACAGGAAATCGGCGACCAGGGCGACGACGACCGTTATCCCCATCAGCAGGCCGAGCGTCTGGTTGTTCGCCATCCCCGAGGCTCCGAACACCAGGAAGCCCAGCGCGAACACGGCAGTCGTCGCCAGCAGCGCCTTGCCGACCGTGCGAAACGCGGATTGCACGGATTCCGAGGGCGGCAGCCCTTCCTTGCGGGCCCTCAGATACCTGGTCAGGAAGTGGATCGTGTCATCCACGATGATGCCGAACGCGAGCGCCGTGACGACCGACGCGGCAATCCCCACCTCCTTGACCGCCCAGCCCCACAGGCCCATCGCCATGATGGCGGGGACGAAGTTGGGAATCAGGCTGATCAGGCCGAACTTCAGGCTTCTGAAGACGAAGATCAGCAGCAACGAGACGATGCCCATGGCGATGACGGTGCCGATGAGCATGTTCTCGATGTTCCTCTTGATCGAATAAGCGCCGACGATCGTCACGCCGCTGGCCCCGGTTTCCATGCCGGGGGCGTTCTTGCGGAGCCAGGCCTGCGCACGGTCGTCGAGACCGATCTTCTCGTCGACCGTCAGGCTCCTGAGCACGACGGTGAGGCGCGTCGCCGACCGTTCGACATCGATCAGGTTGTTGAGATCGAGGCCCGCCGGCAGCGAAAACTCGTAGAGCAACAGATATTGCGCGGCGAGATCGGAGTCGTCGGGAACCTTGTAAAACGCCGGATCGTCGCCGTTCAGATTCTTGTTCAACCGCTTCATGATGTCGGCGATGGAGAAGACGTGGACGACTTCCGGCTGGGCGCGGAACCACTCCGCGAACGCGTCGACCTTGCGCAGATACGCGGCATCCGTCACGCCGTCCGCCTTCCCCGCGCCGAGCGAATACTCGAACGGTTCCAGACCGCCGAAATTCTTGCTGATGAAATCGGCGGACCGCCGGTATTCGTAACTCCGGTCCAGAAGCTCGTGATGGTTCTCGTTGAGCTCGATCCGCGAGATGCCGGCGACGAGCACGACCACCGCGATGGCGAAAGACCCCAGCAGGATCAGGTGGCGGGACACCACGAACCGCCCGAACCGGTCGAACGCATTCGGTTTTTCCCCGTCTCCGCGCCCGGGCCGCATGGGCATCAGCGAGAGAAGGGCAGGCAGGAGCGTCACCGCGTAGACGAAGGCGCACATCGAGCCGAACGCCACGATGTTGCCCATGACGCGAAACGGCGGCATTTCCGAAAAATTGAGGCTCAGGAAACCGATCGCGGTCGTGAGCGAGGTGAGGAAAACGGGCCAGATGTTGAGTTCCACGGCATGGATCGCCGCCCGTTTCCGGTCCATCCCCTCTCTTAATCCTGTTCGCACCGCCTCTATGATGTGCACCGCGTGCGCGACCGCGACCGCCATCAGGACGAACAGCGCCGCGCCGCTCTCGCCGTACAGCGTCAGCCCGGTCCAGCCCACGAAGCCGAGCGCGGACAGGAGAACCGCGAAGATCATTACGACGATCGACACGATCCCCCACAGCGAGCGCAGCAGAATTGCCGCGACGGCCAGCATCGTCCCGAAAGCGATCGGCCCGAGAACGCCCATGTCCTCGTCGAGCGCGTCGCGGACGGAACGGTTGAGGAACAGTTCGCCGGTCAGGTGGTATTCGATCGTCGAATGCTTCGCCCTCTCCTCCGCGGCGGCGGCGTGGAGAAAGTCAACGACCTCGACCTTGGCCGCCTGGCGGTTTTCCTCGTCGAGCACCATGCTGACGATCAGCGCGGCAACGCGGCCGTCCGGGGAAACGAGGCGCCCGGCAACCTCCCCGGTGCCGAGCGCGATCTTCTCGATCCGCTTTATGTCGTCATCGCCGAGCGATGCGGCGGCGTCGATCAGCGGATTGACGATCAGCTCGTCGTCGACGCCCCTGCTGTGGGAATAGTTGGTGATCGAATCCACGCGGATGACATAGGGCGTTTGCCAGAGCCGTTCGGTCAGCTCCTCGACCGCAACCAGCGCCTCGCGCGTGAAAACGGTGCCGCTCTTCGGCGCTACCGCGACAAGCGCGGTGTCCGAAATGGCGTAAGTGTCTTCCAGCCGGTCGAGCGCGATCAGGTGCGGGTCGTCCTTGTCGAAATGATTCCGGTTGTCGACATCGACGGGAACTATGTATTGCGCGCCGGCCGCGAGGCCCGCCATCAGGACCAGCGAAAGCAGGATGGTCAGCCATCGGCGGCCCGTAATCAGCGCTATGGCGGTTTCCAGGCGCATGTCGCTACGTCTCTAGCGCGGGGGGGGGGGGGACTGCTTGAGCTGAGCAACCGGATAGATGGGTGACACTACAGACCGGATACATGGGTAACGGTTTTCTGCGTTCGTCCGGCGGTCGATGATGCACAAGTCGATGTCGGCGAAGGGCGTGTCGGCCGACGGGCGGCAACGCCCCGTCCCGTCGTCGTAAACCTTCTTCACGGGCCCCCTCCTCGCCGGAAGCGGCCCTCCTGGAACCGCTTCGCAGCCTCTGCGCCCCCCAATCGGCGCCCAGCCTAGAAGGGAAATCGCCCTTTTTCGCCCTCCCAAAGGAGGGGTTTGGGAATTTCAGCCGGGGCGCCCGCCGGCTCCGCTGCACCCCCCTTCGACAGGCTCAGGGCAGGCTCCTTCGACAGGCTCAGGGCAGGCTCCTTCGACAGGCTCAGGGCAGGCTGCCGGCGCGGTCGCTACTCAGGATGAGGGGACGTAGGGCCGGGACGCCGGGCGCCGGTCCGTGTCCCGGTCCGGCGGGACGCTTCGGAACCCCGTTGAATCAGGGCCATGCGGACGACGCTGCTTCAATCCGAACGAATAGTGCTCTAATCGGAAATAAATCCCTGAATAGGGCTTGCATTCTGAGAAACCGTGATACCATGGGTGCGAGGGAAGCGGTGTCCATGGTCCGCTTCCCGTCGCGCCGTCCCGGCGCGGAACGACCCCGATTCGACGCACAGGCGAAGTGCGCCCTGCGGCTCGCGCGCGCAATCAGGCGCGTGAACCGCGCCGGCGCCGACGCCCGCCCGCGCCCGCACGCGATACGCGCGAAACAGGGTCGCTCCCCGACGGGGCGGCGGCAGTGCGTCGGGCCCGGAACCGGGTTCGACCGAAAAGAACCCGAGCGGAACGAAAGG
>JAJECZ010000216.1 GCA_022821735.1 Alphaproteobacteria bacterium
CCCGGTTTTCGTCCACTGTGAACACCGGCTCGTGGCAGACGGTGCTGTGAGCGATACCGATTTCGTCGAGGCGGGCGAACAGGTCCTCCAGCGTGGCGGGCATGGAGGCAGTCAGGCCGCTGCGGCGGCCAGCGCGGCGGCATCGTGGCGCGGCAGGTCCATCAGCACGGCCTTCAGGCGCTCGGCTGCTTCCTCGCCGACCGCTTCCGCCGCGAGTGCGTCGTATTTGGAGAGCAGCGCCGCCTCGCGGCCCGGATGGCCGGGCGCGCCGGAGGGGTTGAGGGTTTCCGACCGCTCCACGCGCCCGCCGGGCCCGGCGATCTCGACCCAGCCAGGATAGTCCGCCGGGTAAATGCTGTCGAGCTCTGCATCCGGCACCAGTTCGATGCGCTTCGCGAGTTCGACCAGTTCCGGGTCTTTCAATCGTTCGTCGGTGTACTGGGCGGGCAGCGCATTGCCGTCGGCAAGCGCAGCGGCAATGGTGAAGCGCGCGCTCATCTGGCCGTTGAGTGCGGTGCCGGGCTCGTAATCGAAGCCGCACTGGACATCCACGACCCGCGGCAGGCCGGCGCGGACGGTCTCGTCCGGCTCCGGCATCCGGCCGAGGCGGTTGCGGATTTCCCTCGCGGCATCGACATAGGAGTGCAGGGAGCCGCAACAGGAATAGGGCTTGAAATAGACCTGCTCGACGGCCCATTCCCTGCCGAGCCCTTCCAGCAGCCGTTCCGGCTCTGCGGCATCGGAGAAGGCGTCGAGGAAGCCGCCGTCATCGGTTTCCAGCACGCTCGCCGGCCCGGTGAAGCCCATCGCTGCCAGTTCCGCCGCCATGACGCCCGCATGGGCGGCGCGTCCAGGATGCAGGCGCTTGCTCATCGCACCGTCCGCGTTGAAGGCGAACAAGCCGGAGCCCTGGGTTGCGCCGAGGCCGAGCGCCCAGGCCGCCGCTTCCTCGTCGAGTCCGAGAAGCACCGCGCCCGCAGCCGCCGCTCCGAGCGGGCCGCATACGCCCGTCAGGTGCCAGCCGCGCAACCGGGCCGCATTCGGGTCGAGCGCGCGGGAGGCGCGCACCATCACCTCGTAGCCGGCGACGACCGCTGTTTCGAGGGCGTTGCCTGCGGAGTCCAAACGCTCGCCGAGCGCCAACGCCGCCGGGACGACCACCGCGCCGGGATGGAGCTTGGCGATGAAGTCGTCGAGTTCGAAGGCATGGGCCGCCACGCCGTTCACGAGTGCTGCGTCAGCAGGTCTGAGCGACGGTCCTGCCTCTCCCCACACGGTAGCGAGGCCTTCGGCGTTTCCCGGTGCGCCCGATCCCTGACGTGCCCAGGCCAGCGCCGTTTCGGCCCAGAATTCCTGCCGACCATGCAGCGCAGCGCCCATTGTGTCGAGCAGAGCGAGGCGTGCGGCGTAGCGGGTGCTTTCCGGCAGCATCTCCGGGCGCAGATCTGCCAGCCAGCGGGCGAGTTCGGCGGTCAGGGCGGGCTTTTCGTTGCGGTCGCGCAGCATGGGACTGGCTCTCCAGAAGCACGGGACGGCCCGCCGGGAGGGTTCCAACGGCGGCGTTTTCCGGCAAAGAATGCAGGAATCGCGGCCCGGTCGCAAACCTGCCGGCCGCCTCGCACACACGGGAGAACATGCCCATGCCGGGTCCGTTCGACGGCCTGAGAGTGATCGACCTGACGACCGTGGTGGTAGGGCCCTACACCAGCCAGTTCCTCGGCGACCTGGGCGCCGATGTCATCAAGGTCGAGGCGCCGGAGGGCGACCTTTCACGGCTAGTCGGACCGCATCGCAACCCGGGCATGACATCGCAATGGATGCATGTGAACCGGAACAAACGCAGCGTCGTCCTCGACCTCAAGACCGAAGGCGGCAGGCAGGCTATGGAAGGCCTGATCGGCACGGCCGATGTCTTCGTCCACAATATGCGCCCGGAGCCGCTGGCGCGCCTCGGCCTCGACTATCCGCGGGTCGCCGAAGTCCGGCCAGACATCGTGTTCTGCAATATCTGGGGGTTCGGGCGCAGCGGCCCCTATGCCGGGCAGGCGGCTTTCGACGATGTGATCCAGGCCGGCGCCGGGCTTGCCGCGCTCGAAGGCTTCGCGACCGGCCAGGCGAAATATGTGCCCATGCTGATCGCCGACAAGACGACTGCACTGTTCGCGGCGCTGGCGGTCTCGGGCGCGCTCTACCACCGCCTGGCGACCGGCGAGGGGCAGGAGGTCGAGGTGCCGATGTTCGAGAGCATGGCCGGGTTCGCCATGGTGGAGCATCTCTGGGGCGAAAGCTTCGTGCCGGCCCTGGACCGGGTGGGCTCCGAGCGGCATGCGACGCCGAAACGCTGGCCGATCGCCACGAAGGACGGCTTCATCTGCGTGCTGGCGACTTCCGACAAGCACTGGCGCGCAATGCTCGAGGTCGCCGGTCGGCCGGAGTTGATGGATGACCCGCGCTACGCAACCCGTCCGGCCCGTTTCAGGCACCGCGACGAAATCAACGCTGAGCTCGAAAGCTGGATGGCGGAAAAGACCACCGAGGAATGGGCGGGGCCGCTGTCGGAGGCGGGCGTTCCGTGCATGCCGGTGCAGAGCCTTGAGCAGGTGGTGGCCGACCCGCATCTGGCGGAAGTCGGCTTCTGGCACGAGATCGACCATCCGAGCGAGGGCCGGCTTCGGCTGATGGCGCCGCCACTGACGCTCAACCGCTCGCCGACCTCGATCCGCCGCCCTCCGCCCCGCCAGGGCGAGCACACACGGGAGATCCTCTCGGAAGCCGGCTTCGACGAGGCCCGAATCGAGGACCTGCTGGCCTCCGGCGCAGCGATAGCAGAGTAGTGTAGTCGCAGTGCAGGAGTTGGGGCCATGATGCAGGACGTGCCGGCAGGACATATCGCCGCCATCGTCACCGACCTGGAGATGGCGGTGCCGCCCGCCGACC
>JAJECZ010000221.1 GCA_022821735.1 Alphaproteobacteria bacterium
CTCGGCCGGACGGTCCTCGTCCATCTCGTCGATCTGCTTCCCGGGCCGCGAACCACAAGCGGCGGCAACTATTGCGCGAACGAAGACGGGCTGGCTGCGCTAGGGCGCCTCGTCGAACGCCTCGGCGCGGATCTTGAGGACCGGCCGACGGTGCATGCGGTCGTCGTGAATTTCCGCATGGTTAACGCCTTCGCACTGCCGGGCGGCATCATGGTGTTCACGCGGGGCCTGCTTGACCAGGCCGGGAGCCCGGAGGAGATCGCGGGCATCGCCGCGCATGAGCTCGGCCATCTCGCGCATGACCATTCCACCCGCGCCCTCTACCGGTCCTTCGCCGTCGCGCTGCTGATCGGCGTGCTGTTCGGCGATCTGACGGGCGGCACCCTGGCCGGCGGGCTCGCGGAGTGGCTGGTCAATACCGGCTATTCGCGCGAGGCCGAGCGCGACGCTGACGCCTTTGCGCTCGAACGGCTCAAGGCCGCGGGTATCGGGACGCAAGGGCTCGCGGACTTCTTTGTCCGTCTTGAGAAAAAGCACGGGAACGACAGCGGGCCGCTCTTCGGGTTGCTCTCCACCCATCCTGCGACCGCCGAAAGGCTGGCGCATATCCGCGCTGCCGGACTTCCGGGGCTTCGACAGGCCATGGGCGATGAGGACTGGACCTCTGTCCGCCAAACATGCCTGACGCTTCAAACGGCGCCGCCGCTGCCCTAGAAAACCGGTCTTGCAGCGGAGCCGCTGGCGGAGGAGCGAGTCGATGACGGCAGCCGACCTGACATTCACGTTCGGCATCGAGGAGGAGTTCTTCCTGGTCGACCCGGAAACGCGGGACATCATCGCCGATCCCGACCCGGGCATCATGGAACGCTGCCAACGGGAAAGCGGCCCGCATAAGGTGGTGCCCGAGTTGCTGCGCTCCCAGGTCGAGACCAACACGCGGGTCTGCTCCTCGATGGCGGACCTTCGCATCGCGCTCGCCGAAACCCGCCGGCTGGTCATTGAGGCAGCGGAGGCTCACGGCGCGCGGGCGATGGCCGCCTCCACCCATCCGTTCGCGGCGTGGCGGGAGCAGCAGGTGACGCCGAAGGCGCGTTACCGCGAAGCCGAGATGGCGCTGCAGGAGGCCGTGCGCCGTTTCCTGGTCGGCGGCATGCACATTCATGCCGGCTTCGGCGATCCGGATTCGCGCATACGCGTGATGACGGCGATCCGGCGCCATCTGCCGGCGTTCATCGCGCTCTCCGCGTCCTCTCCCTTCAACGCAGGCGGCTATACCGGCTTCAAGTCCTACCGGCCGATCATCATCGGGGCGCTCCCGCGCACCGGGCTTCCCCGCCCGTTCCGTTCGCAGGCGGAGTTCGACGGCCTCGTGGAAGAGTACAGGCGTATCGGAGCGCTCCGGGACAGCAGCGAGATGCGCGCGGATATCCGCCCCTCCCACGCCTATCCGACGATCGAGCTCAGGAGCTGCGACATCTGCCCGCGCATGGATGAGTCGATGTCGCTCGCCGCCCTCTACGCCGCGCTGCTGCGGCGGCTGTTGCGGCAGGACGAAGGGGAAGGGCTGCCGCCCGAGCCGCCGACGGAAATCATCGCCGAGAACTGCTGGCTGGCCCAGCGCTACGGAACGCTTGCATTCATCGGCGATGCGGAGCGGGGCGGGCGCGTGGATATTGCGGACTGCGTCGAGGCGCTGGTGGAGGATGTTGCCGAAGACGCCCACGCCCTCGGCTGCGAGGACGACCTCCGCCGGATTGCGGCGATCCTGTACGACGGTCCGTCGGCGGACCGGCAGCTTGAGTGCTACGAGCTTTGCCGGATCGAAGGCGCGGACCACCGGGAGGCGCTGCGCGCCGTGGTCGACCGGGTGCTGGAGGAAACCCGCACGGGAGCGGTCGGGCGCGATTGACGATCCCGCTGGGGCCGGGTCTCAGCTGATCCCCGTCGCCCGCTCGTAGAGCGCGCAGGCCCTCTTGTGGGCTGCCATCGCCTCGGCGCTCTCCGACTCGTTCAGCCGCTGTTCGGGGTGAAAGTGGCCGAACCGGTCCTCGCCGCGCACCAGAAGCGCGCTCGAACAAGGCGTCGTCTGCGGCCTGACATGCGCGGGAATGTAGCTGACGCCGACGCCGATGCGCCGGTCGGTACTGCGGTTCGGGCCGGAACAATGCGGCGTGTGGGTATGGTGCAGGGACATGGAGCCCGCGGGAACGGGCACCGGCACGCCGTCATCCGGACCGAACCGGCCGTGGATGCCCTTGCCGAGCCTGATGAGATGCTCGGGCCGGGGGTCCTCGGCATGTTCGATCAAGCCTTCCTTGTGAGCGCCGGGCACCATGCGCATGCAGCCGGACTCCCCGTTCGCTTCGGACAGCGCGACCCAGGCTGTCACATGCTCTGCCGGCGCGAGGTGGAAATAGTCGTCGTCCTGGTGCCAGACGACGTGATGGCTGGTCTGCGGCTCCTTGATATGCATGGTGAGGTGGTAAACGAGGATGTCGGGGCCGATCAGGTCTTCGACCGCGTCCAGCACCTCCGGGTGATGAACGATGGAATCGGCCCAATCGAACAACAGGTAGGTCTTCGACCGCTCCGGGAAATCCATCTTCGCGCCGCTGCGCCGTTCGAACGCCTCCAGGCCGGACCGAAATGTCCGGACTTCCGTCTCGCTCAGCACGGGCACGGGGCTGACAAAGCCATCGTCGCGATAACGCCCGATCTCTTCTGCGGTCAGTTTCTTCGGCATCGTTTGCGAAAACTCCGCCTGTTCCGACGATCCGGCAGCCCAAGCCTGCGCAGATCGCGGTTGTAGGCCCAGGCGAGAGCCTCCGCAAGCGATCGCGGCCCCACAGGAGCATGTTCGCCGTCAGGCCGCTTGACGCCGGAGCAAAAAGGCGCAGCCTTCCGGAAATCCTCTCAATCGTGGATCGGCCTCGCATGACAGGTCTGGCGGGAGACTGGTTCGACGGTGAAGCAAGGCTGCCGATCGCAGCCGATGCCGAGGCGGCGAACACATGCTGGCAGCGCTGGCGCGAGGTGGCGGATGAGGCGGAGGACGGTGCCCTGCGTGCCTTCATGATGGCGGCGGAGGGCGATGCGGCGGCCGGCCGGCTCCTCTCCTCCGTGTTCGCGAACAGCCCCTATCTCAGCCACAGCCTGATCTCCGATCCGGTTTTCGCCCGGCTGGCGCTTGAGTCCGGACCGGATGCAGCCTATCGGGCGGCCTGCGACGAGGCTGCCGACCGGACCGGCTTTGCCGGGGAATCCACGGCGGACATCATGCTCCGCCTGCGCCGGGCCAAGCGGCGCGCGGCGCTCGCCATCGCACTCGCCGACATCGCGTCCGTCTGGCCGCTGGGGAAGGTGACAGGAGCGCTCTCCGAATTCGCGGAGGCCGCGCTGGGCGCCGCTTTCCGGCATTTGCTCCGCGAACTGCATGAAGCGGGCGAGCTGGCCTTGCCGGAGCCCGACGATCCGGAGCATGGCTCGGGACTGTTCGCGCTCGGCATGGGCAAACTCGGGGCCTCGGAACTCAACTATTCCAGCGATATCGACCTGATCCTGTTCTACGACCAGGATCGCGCGCCATACATCGGCAGGCGCGGCGTGCAGCGGGCCTTCGCGCGGCTGGCGCAGGGCCTGGTGCGCATCATGGGCCAGCAGACCGCGCAGGGTTATGTCTTCCGGACCGACCTCAGGCTGCGTCCCGATCCGGGCTCCACCCCGCCCGCCGTCTCGGTGCGCTCCGCGGAGATCTATTACCGCACCGCCGGGCGCAACTGGGAACGCGCGGCCATGATCAAGGCGCGGCCGGTCGCCGGCGACATCGAAGCCGGGGAGGCGTTCCTGGAGGCCCTGCAGCCCTTCATATGGCGCCGTCATCTCGATTTCGCCGCGGCCCAGGACATAAGGGCGATCAAGGAGCAGATCGACGCCTCGCGCGGCGCAGGCGGGGACGGCCTGGAAGGGCACAATGTCAAGCTCGGCCGCGGCGGTATCCGCGAGATCGAGTTCTTCGTTCAGGCGCAGCAGCTCCTCTGGGGCGGGCGCAACCCGGATCTTCGCGGATGCGGGACGCTGGAGTCGCTGGAGTCGCTGGTGTCGGCGGGCCATGTCGAGCCCGATGCGGCCGCGGAGCTTCGGACGGCTTACGGCTTTCAGCGCAGCGTCGAGCACCGCCTGCAAATGGTGGAAGACCGGCAGACCCACAGCCTGCCCGACAGCGAAGCCGGCATTGCCGGCATTGCGGCGTTCATGGCCTTTCCCTCCGCCGCAGCGTTCGCGGACCGGCTGGGCGGGCATATCGCTACGGTGGAGCGCCATTACGGGGCGCTGTTCGAAGACCCGCTGGACATGACGGACGCCGAAGGCGTGGACTTCTCGGCGGAGGGTGAGGGCGAATCGGCGCTTGCGGGCATGGGCTATCGCGATCCCGGGCGGGCCGCGGCAATGGTCCGGCGCTGGCTGGCCGGCGGCGCGCCGGTCCTGCGAAGCGAAGAGGCGCGCGGCCTGCTCGCTAGGCTGTTGCCCGGGATCGTGGCGGCGTTTGCAGCCGCACAGGACCCCGACGCGGCCTTGTCGCGGTTCGACCGGTTCCTTGCCGGACTGCCGGCCGACCGGCGGCTGCTTTCCCTGCTGGCGGCACGGCCCGAACTGCTCGGCATCGTGACGGATGTTGCGGGTTCCGCGCCGCTGCTCGCCGGCTGGCTCACCCGCCGCCCGCTGCTGCTGGAAAGTGCGCTCAGCCGCGACTTCACCGATCTCGACCTGCCGGACGAGGAGGGCCTCGAGCCGGAGATCGCGGAGGCGGCCCGCCGCGGGCTGGTGCGGCTCTTCTATGCGCGGGAGTTCGGGCGGCCGGAAATGCAGGCGGAGCTGGCGGCGGCGGCCGGCCGCGCGGGTGACCTCATGGACCTGCTCGACACCGTCAGGCGCTGGGCCAACGACCGGTTTTTCCAGATCGGTACCCACATATTGCGAGGACGCCTTCTGCCGGAGGAGGCGGGGCCGCCGCTTGCCGATATTGCCGACGTCTGCATCGGCGCGCTGGCGCCGGCGGTGCAGGAGGTATTCGCTGCCGCGCATGGGCGCGTGCCGGGCGGCAGGGTGGCGGTGCTGGCCTTCGGCGAACTCGGCGGCCGCGAGATGACGGTGAACTCCGATCTCGATCTCATGCTGCTCTACGACTGTGAGGGAAGCGTATCCGACGGCCCCCGGCCGCTGGACGCCGATACCTATTATGCGAGGTTTTGCAGGCGCCTGATGGCCGCGCTGACCGCCGAGACCGCCGAAGGTGGCCTTTACCGCATCGACATGCGGCCGCGCGAGACCGGCAGCAGCGGTCCGCTGGCCTGCTCGCTGACGGCTTTCCTGGACTATCCGCACGACCGCGCCGAAGCGCCGGAACTGGCGGCGCTCCGCCGCGCGCGGGTCGTCTGGTCCGAGGACGGATTGGGAGAGCGCTTCGAGGAGGCGAAGCGGGCCGTGCTCGCTGTGCCGCGGCCGACGGGTCCGCTGGCGTCCGGGCTCGTCCGGGTACGGGGACGACCGGAGGAGGCCGGTGACGATCTGTGGGCTATCGGGCACATGGCCGGCGGCCTGCGCGACGTGGCTGCTGCCGCCGACTTCCTCCGATTGCTCCATGCTGCCGAACGGCCGTCAGTCCTCGACGGCGACGCGCCGGGGGTTTTCGAGGCGGCGCGGGACCTGGGCTCCATCGGCGCCGACGCGGCGGCGGATCTTGCCGAGGCCGCGCGCCTCTGGCGCAACCTCCGGGGTCTCGTGCAGCTGGCGGCGGACGGGGAACTGGAGGGGGAAGCCACAGGCCCGGCGCTGGTCGGCATGATCGGCCGGTCGGGCGGCAGGCTTGTCTTCGAGGCGCTGGGCGAGTCCGTGCGGGATGTCGCCGCCCGCGCCGCCCGGCACGTCGATGCGATACTGGGCTCCGACGGGAGGGGAGGACCGTGATGCTGCGCCGCTTCGGATTCGGGCTGGCGCTTGGGGTGTGTCCGCTGCCGGCCCTGGCGGATGCCGGAGCCCCGAATGCCGGCGATACGGCCTGGATGATTGCCGCAAGCGCGCTCGCGCTGCTGATGACCCTTCCGGGCCTCGCCATGTTCTATGCAGGCCAGGTGCGCGCGCAAGCCGTGTTGTCGGTCGTCATGCAGTGCCTGGCCGTCGCCTGCCTCTCCAGCGTGCTCTGGCTCGCCGTGGGCTACAGCCTGGCATTCGGGGACAGTGTGGGCGGGATCGTCGGCGGCCTCGGCAAGCTCTTCTTCGCCGGCGTCGGGCCGGATGCGGTCAGGGGCACGATTCCGGAGATTGTCTTCGCCGTTTTCCAGATGACCTTCGCAGTCGTCGCGGCCGCGCTCATGATCGGCGCCTGGGTGGAGCGGGTGCGTTTCCCGGTCGTGCTGATCGTGAGTGGCGCCTGGCTGCTGCTGGTCTATGCGCCGGTCTGCCACTGGGTGCGGGGCGGCGGCTGGCTGGCATCGCTCGGCATCGCGGATTTTGCGGGCGGCCTCACCGTCCATGTCAGCGCGGGCGTGTCGGCTCTCACGATTGCCAGATTGCTGGGTGGCCGGCGGGGATTTCCGGACCACGTCCATCCACCGCACAGCCCCGGGATGACGGCTGTCGGCGCTGCGTTGCTCTGGGTCGGCTGGTTCGGCTTCAACGGTGGCAGTGCGCTGGCGGCCGACGCCACGGCCGGCATGGCGGTCGCTGCAACCCATATCGCGGCGGCAGCGGCTGCCATGACCTGGGCGGCGATCGAATGGATCAGGTTCGGCAAGGCGTCGCTCGTCGGCGCGGTGACGGGCGTGGTTGCTGGTCTCGCCGCAGTGACGCCGGCCTCGGGCTTCATCGGGCCCGCAGGCGCGCTGGTGCTGGGCGCGGCCGCCGGGGCCGTCTGTTTCGCGGCGACAGAAGCGGTGAGGAGGTCTTGGAAGATCGACGATTCGCTGGGCGTGTTCGCCGTGCACGGCGTAGGCGGCGCGGCCGGCGCACTGCTGGTTGCGGTCCTGGCGTCAGGTGCGCTCGGCGGTCCGGGTCTGGGGGAGGGAGTGTCCGCCGGCGGCCGGATCGGCGTGCAGGCGGCGGGTGTGCTGGCGGTCGCCGCTTGGGCGGTCGTCGCAACCTTCGCCATCGTCAAGGTTGCCGGGGCGCTGACCGGCGGCCTGAGGGTGGACGAGGAAGACGAGCTGGTGGGTCTTGACCTTGCGGCTCACGGCGAGCGGGGCTACGACCTGTAATCCCGGGTCAGTACTGATATCGGGAGGCTATGTCGGGCGGCGGGATCGTGCAAGAATAGGGCAAACAGCGATTGAGGCCGGGGAAACGGACGCTTGGGCCGCGCCGGACGCCGCCGGACAAGGACAGGAGGAATTAGGATGGAAGTAAGGATGGAACGGCGCGACGGCGCTCTGCTTGCGGTGCCGGAAGGCCGCATCGACAGTGCAACGGCCCGCGATTTCGAGAGCAAGATGAAAGCGGCGATCCAGGATGACGACCGCGCCGTCGTCGTGAACCTGTCCCAGCTTTCCTATATCAGCAGTGCCGGCCTTCGCGCGGTGCTGGTGATCGCCAAGGGCCTCTGGAGGCGGGATGCAAGCTTCGCGCTCTGCGCGCTTCCCGACACCGTCCGGGAGATCGTCCAGCTTTCCGGTTTCGACAAGATCATCCAGATTCACGGCTCCGAGGTCGAAGCGCTCGACGCGGTCGGGAACTGACGGACCGATTCGGCGCCCGACGGCTTGGGGCAGCCGGAAGACCCTGCGCGGGTGCGGACCGGACGCCGAAAGCGGCGTGGTAAACTTCTGTTGAGAGGCGGCGCAGCGGGTCTCCCAACCGCTGCGCCGCGGTATTTGCAACAGGGCGGGAAGGCGGCCCGGCTGCCCGATACCGGGAGCGGGCGCTGCGGCTCCGGTCTATACTGCCCGCTCCGAAGCAACGGGAATGCGCGATGACCGGCCTTTGCGCCTTCTTCCCGACCAGGGATTTCGGCTCCGATTTCGCCGCCATCCGGGACTGGGCCCAGGCGGCGGAGGATCTGGGCTACGACTGGATTACGGTTCCCGACCATGTGCTCGGCGCGGACCCGGCCTCGCGCGACGGCTGGAAGCCGCCCTACACCCATCTGGACCAGTTCCACGAGACCTTCGTCACGATGGGCTATCTGGCGGCCTGCACGAGGCGAATCGGGCTGGCGTCGGGCGTGCTGATCCTGCCGCAGCGTCAGACGGCGCTGGTCGCCAAGCAGGCGGCGGAGGTGGACATCCTCTCCCGCGGGCGGCTCCGGCTCGGCATCGGCACAGGTTGGAACTTCGTCGAATATGAGGCGCTGAACGAGGACTGGGAGACGCGCGGCGCGCGGCAGGCGGAGCAGGTGGCGCTGATGCGCCGGCTCTGGACGGAGGATCTGGTGACGACCGGGGGCCGCTGGCACGGCTTTGCCGACGCCGGGCTCAACCCGCTGCCGGTCCAGCGCCCGATCCCCGTCTGGTTCGGCGGCACGCATCCGGCCGTGCTGCGCCGCGCGGCGAGGATGGGCGACGGCTGGATACCCATCGCGCGCCCGGACGACGACGGCAAGCGGCTCGTGGAGGTGCTGCACGGGCTGCTGGAAGCGGAAGGCCGCGATCCGGCTTCGTTCGGTATCGACGCCTGGCTGCGCGCTTCTTCGCCCGACGTGCAGAAATGGGCCGCTGCTGCCGAGAGCTGGCGCGGGCTCGGCGCAAGCCTGCTGACGCTCTACCCCCTCTACCGGGTCGAGTCGGTGGACGAGCGCATCCAGGCCCTCGGGCGCTTCAGGGAGGCGGCCGGCGCTTGCTGACGATCTCCGGCGGACAGGTCCTGGCACCGGAAGGCGGCTTCGAGCGGCGCGACCTCGCCGTCGCCGGCGGGCGGATCGTTGCCGACGGCGGCGCGAGCGGAGAGGTTCTGGACGCCGCCGGGCTGCTGGTCCTGCCGGGAATCGTGGATATCCACGGCGACGCCTTCGAACGCCAGATCATGCCGCGCCCGGGCGTCCATTTCCCGCTCGACGTGGCGCTGCTGGACACCGACCGGCAGATGGCCGCCAACGGCATCACCACGGCCTACCACGCCGTCACATGGTCCTGGGAGCCGGGGCTGCGGGGACGCGGCACGCTGGTGGCGCTGATGGCGGCGCTGGAGGCGCTGGAAGGCCGCCTCGTCGTGGACACGCGCCTGCATCTGCGCATCGAGACCTACAATCTGGGCGCTGTGAACGAGCTCTGCGAGTGGATGGCGGCGGGGAAAGTCGATCTACTCGCCTTCAACGACCATTTCGAGGAAATCTACGAGCAGTGCCGCGACGCCGAGAAGATCGGGAAATATGCCGAGCGGGCGGGGCTCGCGCACGACGCCTTTCTCGACCTGCTGGAGGACGTGCGGAAAGGGGCTCCCGAGGTTCCGGCGGCCATGCGGCGGATCGCGGCGGCGGCAGAAGCGGCGGGCGTCGTCCGGCTCGCCCATGATGAGGAGACGCTCGAAGACCGGAGCCTTTACCGCAGCCTGGGCGCTCTGATTTCCGAGTTCCCGGAGATCGTGCCGGTGG
>JAJECZ010000461.1 GCA_022821735.1 Alphaproteobacteria bacterium
GCACCGCGCCCGCATCGACGCCGACCAGCGCCAGGCCCTCCTTCGGCAGGCGCTGCAGCTTCCGGTTCCGCTCCGCCGCCGTCTCGTGGTTGAAGCCGGTATCGACGATGAAGGTCCGCGAACGGCCGACGACGGCCCAGACATAGAAGTCGAGCTGGCCGGACATGTCGTGGGGGTCGCCGCCGATCATGTTCTCGCTCATCGCGCGGTCGGCCACCTCGCCGTATTTGACCGCATAAATCTCGTAGAGGTCGCCGTCCTGCATGGGTTCGTCCCTCCTCCCCTCTATTCGCCCGCTTGATGGCCGTGCGCCGCCTGCCTGTCAACGACGACGCCGGCTGGCGTGGTCGCCACTCAGGATGAGGGGCGGGGACAGCGGCCCGGACAAAACCCTCATCCCGACTAGCGGCGCCAGCCGCGTATCGAGACACCGCCGGGATGTCATGAAATGTCATGTTTTGTCATGAAACCCTCCGGAAATGTCATGTTTTGTCATGGTCCTTCGTGTCCGTTCCGTTCTCCCCGCCGCCCTGCGGAACGCGGCGAACATTGCAGATGGCGGCGTTGGCGCCGCCGCCGGCTCGTCCGGCAGGCGGGACCCTGTTTCGCGCGTATCGCGCGCGGGTCCGGGCGCGTGTCGGCGCCGGCGCGGTTCGCGCGCCTGATTGCGCGCGCGAGACGCAGGGCGCACCTGTCCCGTCCGTTCCGTTGAAGGTTTTAATTTTCGCGCCGGCGCGCAACCGGAGACGAAGCGGTCCCGCGGTGGCCGCTTCCTTCCTCCCGCCCTATATTGCCACGGGTTCTCCGGAGGTCAAGCCCCTTTAGAGAATTATTTCAAATTTTATGAACAAATCACTTCCTCCGGTCGAGCGCCCGGACGGCGGCCGTCTTCCGGGCAGGGGTCCCTCAGTCGTTGGCGAGCGCCGGCAGGTTGTTGAGGTAGGAGAGGACATTCTCCAGCGGCTCCACATCGCCGAACTTGGCGTCGATGTCGAACAGGTTCCACTCCACCGCGCCCGGCACCCGGTCGCCGACCGCTTCGCGCACCACGATGGGGCGGAAGCCGTCGGCGATGGCGTCCTCGACGCTGTGGCGCACGCACCCCGCCATGGTCACGCCGGTGACGATGACCGTGTCCACCCGCTGCGCGCGGAGGTAGCCGGCAAGCCAGGTGCCGTGGAAAGCGCTGGCCCGCTTTTTCAGGATCACCTGCTCGCCGGGTTCCGGCGCCAGGCGGTCGTCGATGGCGGTCGCTTCGGAACCCTCCGAGAGGATTTCCGTCGGGATCTTCAGGTGCCAGAGGCCCGTATCCGGGTGGGGGCCTGTGGGGTTGCGGTAGGCCGTGGAGGTGAAGACGACGGGAATCCGCTTTTCCCGCGCCGCTGCCAGCAGGGCCCGGTTGGCGGGGATGATCTCCTCCATGTTGTCGCAGGTGAAGGGATAGTCCGGCCGGGTCCAGGCATTGGCCATGTCGATGACCAGCAGCGCGGGCCGGGTACCGTAGCCGATGCGGCGCTGGAAGCCGCGTTCCCGGTAGATCTCCGAATCCCCGGCGAAGATGGTCTCCAGGGCGGCCTTCACTTCAGGCGTGGTGGCGGGCATGGGTTTTCTTTTCTTTCGCTAGACAGTCCGTTAAATTCCACTAGATTAGGGTAGAGTATTGACCATACCAACGTCAAGTATATCAACAAACTGCAATCAAAGAAGGAAGTCTATCGTGAATTCGCCTGAGGTCGCTGAGGTTCACATAACTAAGCTTACCGCCGCCAGGCGTCAATTGTGCGCGGCAATTAGAATGTTTTTTTCGGGAGAGGACGAACTTGCAGTCCATACGGTAGCTTCTGCAGCTTACAAAATAATTACTGATCTTAAGCAACAGAGGGGGTATAATGAAGTAAGTGATTATTACTCAACGATGATATTTTATTGTGTTCGGAGCTATCGCCAAGGGACTTTACCCGCACATATGACTGAAGATGCGAATTCGATGGATGTCATCCGAGAATGGTCGGAGGCGATGCCAAATGATGAAGATTTCGGTATAGAAGATTTTAATGTCCATGTTCCTTTAGAAGAAAGTAGAAAATTTTGGAAGAATAGAACCAAGATATCTAACTTCCTAAAGCATGCCGATTATGACTCAGCTTCTCATATCTCTATGCGGGATGTTGATAACTTTCACCTGTTGCTTGTCGCCTTGGGATCATATCTCGATCTGGATACAACGGGTCTTGGACATGAAGGATGTTGTCTTTGGATGTATTCCAACGTTAAAAACAAAACGACCGCAGGGCTATCGCCGGATCAAGTTGACATCGTAACTACTTTAGGATCACGCTCACAGGTTGAGCAGCTAAAGTTCTTTTCCGAAGTCTTAAACGACCTCTAGCAGAAGTAAATTGACCGATGCTGCCATAACGAGTAAGTGCACAAAAGACTGAGGACAAGGATCGCGAAGGACAAGCAAGCCGGTTAGCCACTTGCCAGATCGAGGTCCTTCAGCGACTCCCGGTGGACCTGGGCGTTCCAGGCGTAGTGGGCGACCTGGCGGCGGAAGCCTGCGAGCGCTTCCGGGGCGAGGTCGCGCATTTTCTTGGCGGGCGTGCCGGCCCAGAGTTCACCGCTCGGAATGCGCTTGCCGGGCGCGAGCAGGGAGCCGGCGGCCAACATGGCGTCGCCCTCGACCGTGCAGCCGTCCAGCACTGTCGCGCTCATGCCGATGAAGGCGCGGTCCTCCAGCCGGCAGCCGTGGATCATGCAGCGGTGGCCGACCAGCACCCCGTCGCCGATCACGGTGTCGAAGGCGCCGCCGGTGACATGCACCACCGTCCCGTCCTGGATATTCGTGCCCGCGCCGATGCAGATGCGGCCGACATCGCCGCGCACCACCGCATTGTACCAGACGCTGGACCCCGCCCCGATCTCCACATCGCCGATCACCGCGGCGCCGGGCGCTATGAAGACGTCGTCCGCGAGCTTCGGCCAGATGCCCCGATAGGGCAGAACCGTGCCCCTCACGGATACATCGCTTCCAGCTCGAGCCCGGTTGTCTCCTCCCAGCCCTGCATGGCGTTCATGTTCTGCACCGCCTGCCCGGACGCGCCCTTGACGAGATTGTCGATGGCCGAGACCAGGATCGCCCGGCCGGGCGCGCGGTCCGCCGCCACGCCGATATCGCAGCGGTTGGTGCCCCGCACATGGCGGGTGGCAGGCGCGCCGGAGGACAACACATGCACGAATGGCTCGTCCGCATAGCGCGCGGCAAGCCGCTCGCGCAGCCCGTCCGCCGTCTCGCCATTGGCCAGCTCGACATAGATCGTGGAGAGGATACCCCGGTTCATGGGCGCCAGGTGCGGAGTGAAGCTGACGGTGACGGGCGCCCCCGCCGCCTCGCCGAGCCCCTGCTCGATCTCGGGGGCATGGCGGTGCCGGCCGATGCCGTAGGCATGGATGCCGTCCTGCACCTCGGGAAACAGGATGTCCTCGCGCAGCGACCGCCCGGCTCCGGTGACGCCGGACTTGGCGTCCACGATGATGTTGCGGGCCTCGACCGCGCCCGCCTCGATCAGCGGCACCAGCGGGAGTTGCGCGCTCGTCGGGTAGCAGCCCGGATTGGCGACCAGCCGGGCGCGCGCCACCTGCCCGCGCTTGATCTCGGTCAGCCCGTAAACCGCGCTCTTCTGGAGCTCGGGCGCCCGGTGCGCATGGCCGTACCACTCGGCATAGGTTTCGATGTCGGCCAACCGGAAGTCCGCCGAGAGGTCCACCACCTTCAGATGGTCGGGCAGCGCCGCCACCGTCTCCTGCGTCGTGCCGTGCGGCAGGCAGCAGAACACGATGTCGTGGGCGCTGAAATCCACGTCCTCGATGCGCACAAGGTCCGGCAGGCCGAGCGCGGCCAGATGCGGGAAGACCGCGCCGAAGGGCTCGCCCGCGCGCCGGTCGGCGGTCAGCGTGCGGATTTCGATATGCGGGTGGCGGGCCAGCAGGCGGATCAGCTCCGCGCCGGTATAGCCGCTCGCGCCCAGAATCGCCGCCCGGGCCCGGTTTCCGATCTGGGGCATGGGCGCTCTCCCTTCCCTCTGGCGCGGACCCCCGCGCCGGAATGGCGCTACCGTTTCGAGAACTGGAAGCTGCGCCGCGCCTTCGGCTTGCCGTATTTCTTGCGTTCGACGCGGCGCGCATCGCGGGTCAGGAACCCGCCCTGCTTGAGCGCCGGGCGCAAGCCCGGCTCGAAGGAGGTAAGCGCCTTGGCGATGCCGTGGCGCACCGCGCCGGCCTGGCCGGACTGGCCGCCGCCGCGCACCGTGCAGACCACGTCGTACTGGTTCGTGCGGTTCACCGCGACGAAGGGCTGGGCAATCAGCATGCGGTGGGTCGGCCGCGGAAAATAGGTCTCCCCCGCCTTGCCGTTCACGGTCACCCGGCCGGCGCCGGGGCGGATCCAGACGCGCGCGACCGACTCCTTGCGCTTGCCGGTGGCGTAGGCGCGTCCGAAATCGTCGATCTGCGGCGCCGCAGGCGTTGCCGGGGCCGGCCGCTCCGGCGCCTCCTCGCCGTCGAGAACCTGTTTCAGGTCGGCGAGCGTGCGGGTCTCCTCGGCCATGGCCTTCAGGCCCTCCTGACGTTCTTGCGGTTCATGGCCGCGATGTCGAGCGGCGCCGGCTTCTGGCCCGCATGGCGGTGCTCCGGGCCGGCATAGACATGCAGCTTCGAGATGACCTGCCGGCCGAGCTTGGTCTTGGGCAGCATCCGTTCGACGGCCTTGACGACAAGCTGTTCCGGACGCCGGGCGCGCTGCTCGCGGACCGTCCGCGAGCGCAGGCCTCCCGGATAGCCCGTGTGCCAGTTATAGACCTTGTCGTCTTCCTTCGCGCCGGTCAGCGCCACCTTGTCCGCATTGACGACCACCACATGGTCGCCGCAGTCGATATGCGGCGTGTAAAGCGCCTTGTGCTTGCCGCGCAGCCGCATGGCGACGATCGAGGCGAGCCGCCCGAGCACCAGCCCGTCGGCATCGACCAGCCACCAATTCCGCTCGACGTCTGCCGGCCTGGCGGAGTATGTGTTCATCTGTCCCTCTTCACTGGAGCGAGACGGCGGCGCAACATAACGGGCTTGCAGCGCCTGTCAACGCGGCCTTTTTGCAGCGCAGGAGAGCGAACCGATGAGCGAACCGATCCTGCTGCGCAGCGACGCCGACGGCGTCGCCACGCTGACACTCAACCGGCCGGACCGGCGCAATGCGCTCTCCCGCCCGATGATCGCGGCGCTCTCGGGCGCTCTGGACGCCATCGGGCAGGACCGTTCGGTGCGCGCGGTGGTGATCGCCGGCAACGGCCCCGGCTATTGCGCCGGGCACGACCTGAAGGAAATCCGCGCCACGCCGGACCGCGCCTTCTACGACCTGCTGTTCGCCGAGTGCAGCGCACTGATGACGCGCATCGTGCGCCAGCCCCAGCCGGTGATTGCGTGCGTCCACGGCATCGCGACCGCGGCCGGCTGCCAGCTCGTCGCGAGCTGCGACCTCGCCATTGCGAGCGAGGAGGCGCGTTTCGCCACGCCCGGCGTCAATATCGGCCTTTTCTGCTCGACGCCGATGGTGGCGCTCTCGCGCGCCGTTTCGCGCAAGCACGCCATGGAGATGCTGCTGACCGGCGACCTGATGGACGCCCAGACGGCGTGGCGGTTCGGGCTCGTCAACCGGGTGGTGCCGGCCGCCGCGCTCGAAACCGAAACGCAGGCGCTGGCGGCGAAGATCGCCGGCAAGTCGGGCGCCGTGGTGAAGATCGGCAAGGAAGCCTTCTACCGCCAGCTCGAAATGGGGCTGGACGAGGCCTACGACTACACCAGCGGCGTCATCGCGGCGAACATGGAGATGCGCGACGCGGAAGAGGGCGTGGACGCCTTCATCGCCAAGCGCGAACCCGTCTGGCAGCACCGCTGAGGGGGCGAAGACGCCCCTGCAGAATAATCGCTAATAGGTCGCGCGGCCGCCGGAGACGTCGAAGACGGCGCCGGTCTGGAAGCTGCAGTCCGACGAGCTGAGCCAGGCGATGATGTTGGCCACCTCCTCGACGGTGCCGAAGCGGCCCATCGGGATCTTGGAGCGCATCATCTCGATATGCGCTTCGGTGATCTGCTTGAAGATGTCCGTCTCGACCGCCGCCGGGGCGACGCAATTGACCAGCACGCCGGTGCCCACCGTCTCCTTGCCGAGCGACTTGGTGAGCCCGATGACGGCCGCCTTGGCGGCGCTGTAGGCGGCCGCGTTGGCGTTGCCCTCCTTGCCGGCAATGGAGGCGGTGTTGACGATGCGCCCGTAGCCGCGGGCCATCATACCCGGCAGGGCGGCGCGGCAGCCGTAATAGACGCCGTTGAGGTCGAGGTCGATGACGGCGTGCCAGTCCTCGAGCGGATAGTCCCAGGCGGGTCCCGCAGGTCCGGCGATGCCGGCATTGTTGCAGAGGATCGAGACCGGGCCGAGCCGGGCCTCCGTCGCCGCGAGCGCGGCCTCGACGGCGGCGTAGTCCGTCACGTCGACGGCGAAGGAGGCCGCGCGCCCGCCGAGTCCGGCCGCGGCGGCCTCGCCCGCCGCCGCATCCATGTCCCAGACCGCAACCGCCGCGCCGTCGCGGTGGAGGCGCTGCGCTATCGCGAGGCCGATGCCCCGCGCCCCGCCCGTGACTATGGCCGTCTGGTTCGTGAAGTCGTATCGCGCCGTCATGGCCTCTCCTGCCTTTCCCCCGTCCCGCCTTCCGGGATAGCGTAGCGCACAAGCCTGCAACATACGGAGCCGTCATGGCGAGCCTGAAAGAAATGGCCGGCCACCGGGACGTCAAGCTCGGAGCCTGCATCATGGAGTTCGAGAGCCCCGGCATCGGCCATATCTACCGGGCGGCGGGGGCGGATTTCGTCTTCGTCGACTGCGAGCACAGCGGCATCGGCATCGAGGGACTGAAGCGCATCCTGCGCTATCTGGAAGCCGCCGGCATGCCGCATTTCGTACGCCGGGCGGGCAAGACCTATCCCGACATCGCGACCGCGCTCGACGCCGGCGCGGAAGGCCTGCTGCTGCCGATGGCCGGGTCCGCCGAGGAGGTCCGGGAGCTTGCCGGCTACATGAAATACCCGCCCGACGGCGTGCGCGGCGTGGCGCTCGGCATCGCCCACGACCGTTACGCCGCAGGCCCGCCCGAAGAGGCGCTCGCCGCCGCCAACGCCCGCACCGTCTGCATTCCGCTGATCGAGACGGCCGACGGCGTGGAGAATGTCGAGGCCATCGCCGCCCTGCCGCAAGTGGACCTGCTCTGGATCGGCCATTTCGACCTGAGCTGCAGCCTGGGCGTGCCGGGCGCGTTCGACCACCCCGATTTCGTGAATGCCCACCGGCGCATCGTCGCGGCGGCCCACGCGGCGGGCAAGAGCATCGGGCGTCTGGTCGCTTCGCCGGAAGAAGGCCGGCGGTTGATCGGCGAGGGCGTCGATTTCATCTGCTACGGCACCGATGCGAGCCTCCTGCTCCAGGCGGCGAGGGGCGGTTTCGAAGCCATGCGCAACTGATCCTGGCCCGGCCCCCGCTGCCGGCGGGCCGCAGCTCCCCAATCGACCCGGTTTGCAATGGATAAAGCATCCTTAGCGGCAATTGAGCGCATGTCGCTGCTGCCGATCGAAACGGCCGGGATGCGCCGGATGAACTTGATCCCGATCAAGAAATATTAAGGCCGCAACCGCATGAGAGAACTACTGCGATGCCTATGCCTGTCCGGCATGGATTTTCATCCCAACTGCATTTTCTTTTCCGTTTCCTGTCCTTTACTCATTCGGTTCCGCTATGCACCGGATCGGGATGTTGGCGACCTTCCTTCCCCTCATTCCGTCGATCGGCGCGCGAATAAGAAGCTGATCGGCACAAAAATCCATGCTCTTCGTTCTGCGATATCATTCCGTCCGGATCACACGCTGAACGGCGGTTATGTTCGAGAAGCGCAGCGACCTGGTCCGCTTTCTTGCCGTTGTCGAAGCAGGAAGAATCGCCACTGCGGCCGACGGGCTGGCCATAACCCAGCCAGCGCTCACCCGCGTCATCGCCCGGCTCGAACGCCAGTTCGGAGGCCGGCTCTTCGAGCGTCTGCCGCACGGGGTGCGCCTGACGGCGCTGGGCGTTACCGTCAAGACTCTCGCCCGGCGCATCCTGCGCGAGATAGAAGCAGCCGAAGAGGCCTTGGACGCGGCCCGGTCGGGGCGAACCGGCAGATTCCGCATCACGGCCAGCCCGACATGGGCGGAAACTGTCCTGGCCGAAGCCCTGGCACGGTTTCACCAGGACTGCCCGCGGATCGAGATCAGGCTCGAAACCACCAACCGTGCCGAGGGGCTGCGACTGCTCGGCGACGGCGAAAGCGACCTGCATTGCGGCGGCATCGACGCCGGCGAGCTTCTGCACGAATCCCTCCGGCGCGAACGCTTTCTCGACGAGACCGCCGGGGTCGTCGCCTGGCAAGGCCATCCGCTCATCGCCGGCGGCACCATCGCGGACGAGGATCTGGCGCGCTGTCCCTGGGTCGATTTCTGCCGCGACCCCTCGCTCGCCGGCCTGCTCGACCGGCTCCACCAGGCTACCAACATCCGCGCGATGATCGGCCTGCAGGCCGGGGGCGCAAGCCTGTCCGTCATGAAGGGCAGCCCCTGCCTCGCCCTGCTTCCCTTCTCCTTTCTCGAACGGCTCCCCGGACAGTTCCTCCGGCCCCTGCCCGTCGAATTCGGTCTCTGCCGCTACCGGTCCGGCTATGTCGTGCGCCGTTCGGCCGAGGAGCTGCCGCCGTTTCGCCGGTTTGCGCAAATCGTGCGCGAGACCGCTCTCGAACGAAGCGGGTAGCGGCCCGCTTTCCGGACAAGCCGCCTCCGGCGCGCCACCGGGTGACGTCCCCGGGATCCGTTGCTACCTTGCGTCCGCCATGACCCGGCGAGAGCAATGACATATGAAAAACGCTGAAGCCCGCTGGCGCCTCGGAATCGACATCGGCGGCACCTTTACCGACATCGTCTGTCTCGACGGGAACGGCCGGCTCCTGACCCGCAAGGTCTCCTCCTCCGTGGACAACTACGCCCGCGCCATCGTCGAGGCGCTGGCCGGGCTGATCGGGGAAGGCGCGTTCGCGGGCGAAGACATCGCCGAACTGCGCCACGGCACCACGGTGGCCTCCAACGCCATCCTCGAAGGCAAGGGGGCGAAGACGGGGCTGATCGCCACCGACGGCTTCCGCGACATCCTGGAGATCCGCAATCTCCGCATGCCGCGCCTCTACGACATCGCCTGGCAGAAACCGCCGCCGCTGGTGCCGCGCTATCTGCGCCGCACCGTCGCCGAGCGCATGACGCATGACGGCACGGTCCAGGCGGCGCTCGACCGGGAAGAGGCGGAGGCGGCGGTCCGGCGCCTGCTCGACGAGGGCGTCGAAGCGATCGCCGTAGCGCTGCTGCACAGTTACGCCAACCCGGCGCATGAGGAAATTGTCGCCGAAATCGTCGAGCGTCTCGCGCCGGACGTTGAAACCAGCGTGAGCCACCGCGTCCTTCCCGAGGCCAAGGAATATGAGCGCACCTCCACAACGGTGGTGAACGCATGTCTGAAGCCGGTGGTCTCGCGCTACCTGGCGGGGCTGGAAGAGGGCTTCGCCGGCATAGGGACCCGCGCCCCGCTGCTGCTGATGCAGTCGAGCGGCGGGCTGATGCCTTCCCAGGCAGCGCGCAGCCTGCCCATGCACATCGTCGAATCCGGCCCTGCCGGCGGGGTGATCGGGGCGCAGGCGCTGGCCCAGGCCGCCGGCCTCGAAAATGTCCTCACCTTCGACATGGGCGGCACCACCGCCAAGGCGTCCATCGTCGAACGCGGCGAGGTTTCGCGCGCGCTCGAATTCAGCGTGGGCGCAGGCGTGATCGCCGGGTCCCGGCTGCTGACCGGCGCGGGCTATGTCGTCAAGACGCCGGCCATCGACCTGGCGGAAGTCGGCGCCGGGGGCGGATCGCTGCTCCGCCTCGACGCCGGCGGCGCCCTGCAGGTCGGGCCGGAGAGCGCCGGCGCCCATCCGGGGCCTGTCTGTTACGGCGAGGGCGGAACGGAACCGACCCTCACCGACGCGAACCTGCTGCTCGGATACCTCAATCCGGGCCATCTCGTCGGCGGCGCGCTCAAGCTCGACTTCGAGGCGGCGCGCGAGTCCCTCGAGCGCTGCATCGCCGGGCCGATGGGGCTTGCGCCGGAAGACGCGGCGCTGGGGGCCCACCGCATCGCCGCCTCGAACATGATCCGCGCCATCCGCGCCGTCTCTTCGGAGCGCGGGCGCGACCCGCGCGACTATGCGCTGTTCGCCTTCGGCGGCAACGGGCCGCTCTTCGCCGCCGGCATGGCGCGCGAACTCGCCATCCGGCAGGTGCTGGTGCCGCCCTCGCCGGGGCTGTTCTCGTCCTTCGGCCTGCTCCATGCCGAAGTCGAGCACCACTATTCCCACGCGCACCGGCGCATCCTGCGCGGCGCCGACCCGACGGAACTCGAAGCCGCATGGGCCGCGCTGGAGGATGAGGCGAACGCCCAGCTCGAAGCCGACGGCATCCCGCAGGACCGGCGAACGCTCGTCCGCAGCGCCCAGCTCCACTATCACGGCCAGATCTTCGAACTTCAGGTCGCCGCGCCGCCGGGCCGGGTGGACAAGGCGTGGATCGCCGACCTGGAGGAGGCGTTCGGCGTCGAGCACGAGCGCACCTACGGCCACCGGGCCGGGCCGGAGGAGCCCGTCGAGCTGATGACCGTGCAGGTCGTCGGGCGCGGCCTCTCCCTAAACCGGACGCCGCCGCCGCCGTCACCCGAACCGTCGGGGGGAAGCGGCAGCCGGCGCGCCTGGTTCGGCCGCGAGCACGGATGGCGGGACGCTGCAGTGCTCGCGCGTGGCGACCTCTGCCCGGAGGCAATCCCGGGCCCGCTGATTGTCGAGGAATACGATGCCACCTGTCTCGTCCCGCCGCAGGACTCGGCCCGGCTGGACGGCTACGGCAACATCATTGTCGAAATCGGCTGACGGAGGTTCCGCCCATGGCCCGCATCGCCTATGC
>JAJECZ010000384.1 GCA_022821735.1 Alphaproteobacteria bacterium
CCGTTTTCGTCGCGCTCGAACAGGTCGCCGGTATCGAACCAGCCGTCCTGCAGCCGGGTTGCCGTGAGGTCCGGCAGGTTCAGGTAGCCCTCCATCATGCTCGGGGCCTTCACCAGAAGCGCCCCGTTGTCGTCGAGACGCATCCTGACGTGTGCGCCCGGATAGCCGACCGAGGTTGGGGGACGGTCCAACCCGTCGGGATGGGGGCCGAACAGGCCGCCGCCGGTCTCGGTGGTGCCGTACGAGTTGAGCACGCTCGAGTTCGGCATCATCTCCAGGGACTGTTCGACGATGGCCTCGGTCACCGGCGCCGAGCCGATGTAAACGGTATTGACGCTGTCAAAGACCGGCCTGCCGATGTCTCGCCAGGTCGAGTGCAGCATCGCGATCATGGTCGGTACGCCGGTTATGACATTGACCCCGTAGGTGCGTATGGCATCGGCGAATCCCGCCGCCTCGAACTTCGGCATCAGCACTATGGAGCCGCCGCCCTTGAGAAACGAGGCGATGAACACGAGCGCGTTCATGTGGAACATGGGCGCCACCACGATGCCGCGCTGGCCGGCGAAAAGCCGGCTCTCGGTGCTGCCGGTAACGGCATCGATCATGGCAAGCTGGCTGACGTGGGAGAGGACCACGCCCTTCGGGCGGCCCGTGGAGCCGGACGTGTAGAGGATGAGGGCGGTGGAGCGCTGGTCCACCTGGGGCAGTGGGGGTGCCGGTGCTTCGGGTTCGATGGCGTCGAGCCGGACCTGCTCGATGCCTTCCGGGATCAGTGCATGGGCGTTCTCGTCCGTGAAGGCGAAGCGAATGTTCGCATCGTCGCAGATGTAGCGGACGATGCCGGCTGGCTGGCGGATGTTGACGGGTACGCAGACGCAGCCGGCGCGCATGATGCCCTGGTAGGCCATCAGGTTGTGGACGGAGTTCCTCGCGAGCAGGCCGACAGCCGAACCGGGTTCGATGCCGCGGCGCTGCAGCAGGGCAGCGTAGGAGAGCGTTCCCGCTTCGATTTCGTTGCACCGCCACTCGCGTACGCCCTCGTTCGGATCCACGCTGACGATGCCGAGGTCCGCGGACCGCCGGCGGTCGCCCATCACATCGCCCAGATTGCGGTTGCGAACCGTCACTTCGCTGTGCCCTGACCGGTCAACCGGCACTCGTGCTGAATGTGCCGCGGCCCGTCGCGATCAGCTTGCCGCCATCGTTGTGGATGTCGACATCCGCCACCGCGACGGTGCGCCCGGCGCGGCGCACCCGGGCTACCGCCCTGAGGTCGGTATCGATTGCCGGCCGGAGATAGTCGATGCGGAAATTGACGGTGGGCACGCCGTGACCGAGGACGAGCGTACAGGCATAGCAGGCCGCGGTGTCCACCAAGCAGGCGATGGGGCCGCCGTGCATCTGCCCCGATCCGGGCAGGCGTTCCAATTCCGGGCGCATCGGCATGCGCATGACGATCCGACCGTCGCCCTTGTCCACTTCCTCGATTCGGAACCCGCAGAAGGCGCTGAAGGGCGATGAGTCCAGGCTTTCCTGGATCTGCTCGATGGTGTCAAAATCCGCCATGCCCGCAACCCGCTCAGGGCGTGACGATGACCTTGCCGAAGGCTTCCCGGTCTTCGAGCAGCCGGTCGGCTTCCCGTATTTCATCGAGTGGGAGAACGCCGTGGATCACGGGCTTCAGCTTGCCCGACTCCACCAGCGCGAGCAGATCGACGATGTCCTGGCGCGACCAGCCATCGGAGCCGATGATGGTGTGTTCGAAGGTCCAGACGTAGCGGCAGTCAACCTCCTCGTCGAAGCCGGCGGTGGCGCCGCAGGTGACCATGCGGCCGTTGTAGCCGACACAGCGCAGGGTCTCCTTCCAGGTCTTGCCGCCGGTGTAGTTGACGGCTAGGTCCACGCCGCCGGTTTTCGAGATCCGCGGCCGGCCGACGATGTCGTAAACCGCCTTGCGCATGTCGTCGCGCTGGTAATTGACGAGGTGGTCGGCGCCGATCTCGCCGAGCCGCTGCAGTTTCTCGTCGGAGGAGCCGCAGGCGATCACTTTCGCGCCCGCCATTTTCGCGAGCAGCACGCAACTGGTGCCCACGCCGCCGCTGGCGCCGAGAATAAGCACCGTCTCGCCGGCCTTGAGGCCTCCCCGGGCGAACAGCATCCGGTGCGAGGTTCCATAGGCGATGGGCAGCGAGGCGGCGACTTCGTAGCTGACGGAATCGGGCAGGGGCACCAACTGTTCGGAATGCACGGCGCAGTACTCGGCGCGGCCGCCGTCGAGCTTCTCGCCGATAAACAGCCAGTCCGTCGCTTCGCAGGGCAGGGGGTCGACCAGCACCCGCTCGCCCAGCGACCAGCCATCCACGCCTTCGCCGATTTCCACGATCTCGCCGGTCACGTCCGAGCCGATGACGATCGGCAGCGGTATGCGGATGCCTGGCATGCCGCGGCGCGTGAAGATGTCGTGGAAGTTGATGGATGTTGCGCCGACCCGAAGGACGACCCAGCCCTCCTTTGGCGATGGCCTCGGGTGGTCGTCGACGAGCCGGATGACATCCCGGTCGCCATGTTCGTATACAACGGCTGCTCGCATGGTTAGTGATTTCCTTGGCTAGGTGTGTCTTGGACTAGGCCGGTCGCCTGTCGCCGATATTCCCGCGGCGCCCGCCCCAAGTGTCGCTTGAACGCCTGGGTAAAGTTGCCCGGGTGGCGGAACCCGAACGATTGACTGATGCGCGAAACGCTGAGATCGGTCGATGTCAGCATCTTCGCCGCGAGATTCATCTGGTTCCGCGACACGAAGGCGCCGATGGTCGAGCCGACGATTTCCTTGAAGCCGGCTTTCAGCTTGGTCTGGTTCATGCCGACCATGTGCGCAAGCTCGGGTATTGTCGGTACGTTGTCGATATTGGCGAGGACGATCTCCTTGGCTTCAAGGATCCGGTGCCGGTCGCGCCGGCTCAGGCGGTTGTTGCCGATCCTCAGGTCCGGCTTCTGCAGCAGGAGCTGCACGAACGAGGCTATGATTTCCCTGGCTTTCGCCTCGACGAACCAGCCCCGGAGGTTCGCTTCGAAGAGATCCCGGGAATCGAGCAGGTCTGCAAATGCCCGGCTGATCGGGGCGGTCGGTTCGAATGTCCGGGCCTGGGGAGCCTGGTTTTCGTCGGTGGCGAGGCCTCTCAGTGGCATGGGCGCCTGTTCCAGGTCGATGCCGAGTTCGTTCCACAGCGCCCGAGTCGAGCATTGCACCACGACTAGGCTGCAGGCCGTGTCCGCGGGAATGAAATAGCCGTCACCCGCGTCCCCTGGATAGCAGGAGAACATCGCATTGGCGCCGGCGAGGTAGTGTCGTCCGTTTTTGCCGACCAGCGCGCCGGATCTTAGGTAGCGAATCTTGAAGCAGCGCTCCCCCGGCACGCCGACCCACTTGGCCTCGTTGTACCTGCAGTCGGCGATCAACACGAATAGGTCTTCGCTCACCCGGTACAGGTCCCAGTAGCCTCTGCCCTCGTCCTTGGGCACGTAGCTCCTGACGCTGTGGCGGAGTTCGTCGAAGTTTCTGGTGAGTTCCTT
>JAJECZ010000429.1 GCA_022821735.1 Alphaproteobacteria bacterium
CGCCATGCCCTCGGAGCGCGGCCGCCCGGCGAGCGTGATGAGCGCCACCTTGCATTTGCCCGCCGCTATCGCCTGGGCGGCGTGGCCGACATGGAGGACATAGGACGAGCCGCCGACATCGGTGGCGTCCATGTGCCGGACATTCCTGAGGCCCATATACTCGATCATCGACAACGGGCCGAGGCCGGGCGCGTCGCCTGCGCAGTAATACGCATCGACATCCTCGATCGAGAGGCCGGCGTCATCGAGCGCCCCCCTGGCGCTCTCGGCGTGGAGTTGGGCGACCGATGTATCGACCGCCTTGCGGGTCGGATGCTCGTAGATGCCCGCAATAAAGGCTTTGCCCCTTATGTGCATGCGTGGTTCCATTGTTGACGGAGCGGAGTTGGGTGACGGGTTGCAGACTAGGCGGCCGGAGGCCGGCTCTCAAGGCACGATGCGCTCGCGGCGAAACTGCCGCAGGAGGTCGACCAGCATGTCCTCCGTGTCCATGCAGTCCTGGAAGCCGAATTGCCGCGCCTTGATCGTGCTGACGACGGCCGGGTTCGGGCGCTGGCCGTAGCCGAAGATGAAGTCCGCGAACTGCCAGGACGGCACGATCTGCTCCAGCCGGTAGGGCTGCAGCCGGTGGCGCGCCACCATGGCGTCCCAGACCGGCCTCTTGTCCGCCATGACCCGCCTCAGCGAGCAGGGGAAGGGCTGCTCCACCGGCATCTCGAAGACTTCGGCGACACGGGGCCACAGATTGTGCCAGACATAACAGTCGCCATTCGCGATGTTGAAGGCTTCGCTGCCGGCCGCCGGCGTCTCCCCGGCCCACGCAGCGGCGCGGGCCAGCAGCCGGGCATCGGTCGCCTCCTGGATGCGCGGCTCGCCGCCGGGAAACCTGAGCGGCATGCCGAGTTCCTTCGACAGCGCCGCATAGGCCGCCACGCAGGCAAGTGCGTTCATGTTGGAGCCGATGGCGACCCCGAAGACGATCTGCGGGCGGAGCGCGGTCCAGCTCCAGCCGGCGCCGGCGGCCCGTTGCCTCAGCCAGTCTTCCTGGTCATGGTAGAAATTCGGGCCCCAGTAACGCGGCTCCCGTTCTTTGGCGGGTGTCTTGAACGGCCCGTGATGGGCGCCGTAGGCCTTGGTCCCCTGCAACAGCGTGACATGCCGAAGGCCGGGCGAGGACGCATCCACGGTCTCGACCGCATTTCGGAGCATGGCGAGGTTGGTCTCGGCATGGTCGGGGTCGCGCCAGCCGCTCGCCACATCGGCTTTTTCATAGACCGCGGCATAGACGATATGGGTGATGTCGCGAAGGTCCGAGAGCCCGGCCTCGCAGGCGGCCCGGTCGCGCAGATCGACGGGGCGGAACTCGGCCCCGGTCGGAAAATCGGGGGATCGCCGCGACAGGCCGACGACCCGCCAGCCCGGCAGCGCGTCGAAATGCTCCACCATGGCCCGGCCGACAGTGCCGAGCGCGCCGCAGACGAGCACGGTCCCCGCGTCGGCTTTCCCCCGTCCGCTAGTCATGGCGCAGCAACTCGCGGGAAACGGCTATGCGATGATGTCCGCCGCGTATTCCTCGGCGGCCTGGCGCGTTACCTCGATGAATTTCTTGGTCCCGAGCACGATCGCCTTCCTCGACACGCCGCCGTTCAGGAAGATGTAGTAGTCGCAGAGCAGGAGGGAGGCGTCCTTGGTGACGGCCGCGCGGGTGATGATGTAGCGGTCGTTGATCCGGTTGACGCATTCCAGCTTTTTCCGGAGCGGCACATTGTCCTTCAGCGGAAAGAGCACCGCGAGATGGATGGCGTCCTGATGGCTCGGCAATGTAGCGATGCATTTCAGTCCGCTCTCGGTAATGACGGAATCCCCGTCGCCGTCCTGCTCGCAGTCCATATAGGCCGCATCGTAGAGGGTGTGCAGGAAGTCGCGATTCAGGATCTGGGGCGTCACAAGGTCGTCGTACATCGCCATCGTCCGGCGCCCCGCCCAATTCCACGCTCCGGTAATACCGGGACCATATGCCCGCCCTCCGTCAGGCGCAAGGATTGAGGGGGTGCTTCCCTTTCAAATTCTCTTATTGGAGCAATGCTTGTCGAAGCCGTCACAAAGCTGCAAGATAGGTAAGGAACGAAAGGGAGGGACCCCGATGAACCTGCGTATGCTTGCCGCGGCGGCGGTAGTCGCCGGCATGGCGGCTCCGGCCTTTGCGGCCGACCTGCCCAAGATCGTGACGCTCACGGCCTACGGCACTACCTCGTCCGGCTATGCCCAGTCCATCGCCATCGGCGCCATGCTCAAGCAGAAGCACGATGTCGAACTGCGCGTGATCCCGGGCAAGAACGACGTCTCACGCATGATTCCGGTCGCGAAGAAGCGCGCGCATCTCTGTGCCTGCGGCATCGCCGCCGCTTTCACGCAGGAAGGCGTGTTCATGTTCGGCTCCAAGGCCTGGGGGCCGATGGCGATCCGTAACCTCTACAACAATGCCAAGGGGCCTCACGGGCTGATGCCGGTGGTCGCGGGCGATGCCGGGATCAAGACCGCCGCCGACCTCAAGGGCAAGAATATGGCGTGGATCAAGGGCGCCCCGGCGCTCAACGTCAACCTCACGGCATTGATGGCCTTCGGCGGCGTTACCTGGGACGATGTGACCAGGGTCGAGTTCCCCGGCTGGAAACAGGCGGTGGACGGCGTGATCGGCGGCCAGGCCGATGCGGTCATGGTCTCCACCATGTCGCCGCATGTGAACCGGCTGATGGCGTCGCCGCGAGGCAACTGGTGGATCTCGCTGCCCCACGACGACAAGGAAGGCTGGGCCCGGGCCAAAGGCGTGGCGCCATTCTGGAACCCGAACAAAGTCACGCTCGGCATCGGCCTCGAGAACAACATTTCGGGCAAGCCGGAGTTCGACGGCCAGATGTATCCCTATCCGATCGTGATCGGGCTCGCGGACGACCTGTCCGATGACTTCACCTACGCCATGACCAAGGCGGTGATGCAGGGCTATGAAGGCGATGGCGGCTACGGGACGCTGAAGGGCACGGCCGGCTACCAGCTCGACGCCCAGAACCTCCAGTGGATATTCCCCTATGCGGGCGGCTCGGTCCGTTACTACAAGGAAGCGGGCGCCTGGGGCGCGGAGGAAGAAGCGCACAACAACGCGCTGCTGAAGCGCCAGGACGTGCTGATGGGCGCGTGGAAGACTTATTACGCGGCCAACAAGGACATGGAGGACGACGCCTTCGAGGCAGGCTGGGCCGAGGCCCGCAAGGAAGCGCTGGCGGCGGCCGGCATGGACGCGCCGTTCTCGTGACCGCCAAAGGCAGGAAACTGCCGAACTGAACCTGAAACCGACCCGCCATGCGTCACGCATGGCGGGTCCTTCCTTGGTCCGGATACGGCCTGCGAACCAGAGGCTTACTCACCATGGCACAGCCCGAACGGGAGACGGCGCTCGGCCGCCAGGCGGAAGAAGCGGTCGAACGGGCCGAGGCGTCGGTCAGCCGCCACCGGGACCTCGGGCCGGTCTGGATGACGATCGTGGTCACCGCCTCCACCCTGTCGGTGCTGGCCTCCATCTATTTCATCTTCAACGTTCATCTGATGATCGACGTGAAGATTTTCGGCGAGGAGACCGAATACTACTATTTCATGCTCGCCATGCTGCTGCCGCTGGTGTTCCTGCTCTACCCGCCCTGGCGCAATGTCGGCCCGATGGACCGGGTTCCCTGGTACGACATCCTGCTTTCGCTAATTGTCTTTGCCGTTTCGCTCACGTTTGCGGCGCACGGCGAGGAAAACCTGCTTGAGGGCTGGGAATACGCCGCACCGGAATGGGCGGTCTACGCCTCTTATTTCATGTGGCTGATGGTGCTGGAGGCGACTCGCAGGGCGGGCGGCATGCCGATCTTCGTCATCTGCCTCGTCGTGTCGCTCTATCCGACGCTCGCTGAACATGCCCCCGGTTTCCTTGAGGGTCAGGCGGAATCCCTTGCCGTAACCGCGAGCTTCCATATGTTCGGCACGGAAAGCGTCATGGGCATCCCCATGCGCGCCTTCGCCTCGCTGGTTGTCGGCTTCCTCATCTTCGGCGTGGCGCTGCAATTCACCGGCGGAGGCGCCTTCTTCCTCAACCTCGCCTTCGCGCTGCTCGGGCGCTTCCGCGGCGGGCCGGCCAAGGTGGCGATCTTCTCTTCGGGCCTGATGGGCTCGATGAGCGGCTCTGTCATCACCAATGTGCTGACCACGGGCGCGCTCTCGATCCCGGCGATGAAGCGGGTCGGTTTCCGGCCGGCCTATGCAGGCGGCGTCGAGGCCTGCGCATCGACGGGCGGCGTGCTGATGCCGCCCGTGATGGGCGCCACCGCCTTCATCATGGCGACCTTCCTGGAGATTTCCTACGCCGTGATCCTGGTGGCGGCGATCATCCCGTCGCTGCTCTACTATTTCAGCCTGTTCATGCAGATCGACGCCTATTCCGCGCGCTTCGGCCTCGAAGGGCTGCCCAAGGCCGAAATGCCGAAGGCGCGGCAGGTGATGCGCGACGGCTGGCACTTCATCTTCGTGCTGGCGCTGCTGATCGTCATGCTGCTGGTGATGCAGCAGGAGGCGCAGGCGCCCTATTACGCCGCGGCCCTGCTGATCGTCATCAACCAGGTGCGGGCGCACGACCGCTGGAACCTGGAGCGGTGCAAGCAGTTTCTGATCGGCATCGCGAAGCTGTTCACGGAACTCGCGGGCATCCTGGCCGGCGTCGGCCTGATCATCGGCGCGCTGATGCTGACAGGCAAGGTCGGCAACCTGTCGCTGGAACTCGTCACCCTCGCCGGCGATTCGATCTTCGTGCTGCTGGTGATGGGCGCGCTGACCAGCTTCATCCTCGGCATGGGCATGACGGTAACGGCGGCCTACCTGTTCCTGGCCATCGCGCTTGCGCCGGCGCTGACCGCCAGCGGACGCCTCGACCTGCTCGCCGTGCATCTCTACATGATGTACTGGGGCATGATCTCCTTCATCACGCCGCCGGTGGCCCTTGGCGCCTTTGCGGCAGCGACCGTTGCGCGCGCCAACCCCATCACCACCGGCTTCGAGGCGATGCGGCTCGGGGCGATCATCTATTTCGTGCCGTTCTTCTTCGTGCTGAACCCGGCGCTGATCGGCCACGGCACGACCGTTGAGGTCATCACCGTCTGCGGGCTTGCCTTTGCGGGTGTCATCCTGATTTCGGGCGCGCTGCAGGGCTACCTGATCGGCATCGGGCCGCTCACCGGCAATCCGTTTGCGGCATGGCCGATCCGTTTCGCGCTGTTCCTGTCCGGCCTGCTGCTGGCTCTGCCCGGCGGTGAGCTTACCGGCTACACGCACACGCAACTCCTGATTGCCGCTGCAGTTCTGGGAGTCCCCGCCGCGGGCGCGGCATGGCTGCTGAACCGGCGCGCAGCGGAACAGGCGGCTTAGGGCGGAACCCTTTCGGGTTGGAACGGAAGTCCGCGGCCGTCCCCTTCGGCAAGCTCAGGACAGGCCCCTTCGACGATCTCAGGACCGTCCCTCGATACGCTGCTTCGCGGCTACTCGCGATGAGGGATGTCCGGCGTCCCGACCTTCTTCCCGTCATGCCCGGAACAAGTCCACTGCTGTCCGGTTCAGCCATCAGGGCGAAGCCAATTGGGGGTCGGCCGGGTTTCCCCCCTCCCGCTCGGCGGGAGGGGTCGGGGGAGGGCCTCGCGGCGCGCGCGGACGGTTGCCGGGTTTCGCCCGCCGCCGCGCTGGAGGCGGCGAACATTGCGAATGGCGGCGTTGGCGCCGCCGGCCTGGCGGCCGGCCCCCTCACCCATCCTCTCCCCGCAAGCGGGGAGAGGGGATTTGCAGCCGGTGCTACTCAGGATGAGGGACGCCGGGCGCCGATCCGAGTCCCGATCCGACGGGACCCTTCGAAACCCCGTTGAATCCGGGCCATGCGTCCTGTCCGCAAAATCCAAACCGGACAGCAATGGACTTGTTCCGGGCATGACGAGAAGAGGGTCGGGACGCCGGTCCCCGGCCCCGCTCGCGCCTCAACCGACCGGCCTGTCCTCGGCGTCGAAGCGGTCGGGGGCGGGATCCACGATGCGGGGGCCGTCGGGGGCGATCTCGAACACGGCCAGCGCCCTCTGGACCGCGCCGTCGGGCCGGAAACGGAAAAAGCCGCCGGCGCCGAAGAAGCCGTCCGGGGCGGTCAGGGCGGCCATGTCGAGCGGAGCGGAGCGCCGGTCTTCCGCCAGCATGGCGGCAATCGCGGTCGCATCGTAGGCAAGCCCGGCCAGACGGGGCGGCGCCGTGCCGTACACGGCCTTGTAGCGCCGGGAGAAGAGGTCGAACGCTTCCGGCGGCGAACCCGCGTACCAGGCTCCGGCGAGGCTCGGCTCGTCGAGCGGGACCCGGTCGGGCCGGACGCCCGCCGCGAGATACCGCACCTGCTTCGGGTCGATGCCGTGGAAGGCGAGCAGAGCCGCCGTCGGGCGCAGGGCCTCGCCCTCGGCCGCGATCAGCACGGCGTCGAAAGGCGGCGGCCGCTCGTCCGCCTCCGGCGTGCGCCTGACCGGAGCGCCGGCGAATATGCGGACGCGCTCGGAAAGCGCCTTCGCGTCGAGGCCGGGAGAGAGGAACCCGCGCCGGACCACGACGGCGCCATGTTTGCCGGCGGCGCGTCCGGCGGCCTCGGCCGCGTAACGGCCGAACCCCGTATCGTAAGCCAGCAGGCCCAGCCGCCTCCGGCCCTCCGCAGCGGCATGGCCGACAAGGCGGTCCACCTCTTCCTCCGGTGAGAGGCCGAACAGCCACACGCCCGGCCGGAGCGCCGTGCGGTCGTTCGAGAAGGCGAAGACGGGCAGGGTCCGCGTCCGCGCCGCCTCGGCCGCCGCGGAGACGTTCGACCCGAAAATCGGCCCGAGCAGCACGCCGGCGCCGCGCCCGACCGACTGCCGCGCCGCCTCCGCCGCGCCGGCCGGGTTGCCGGCGGTGTCCATCGGCATCAGCACGAAGTCCTCGCCCGCGGCGTCGTAGAGAGCCAGCTGGGCGGCGTTCAGCATCGCCGCGCCGAGCTCTGCATGGCGGCCCGAGAACGGGGACAGCAGGGCGGCGCGGAAAACCGCCGGCGAAGACGGCGCGGCTGCGGGCGCCTGCGGCGCCGGGGCAGCCGGCCGGGCGGTCGTGGCGGGCGCTTTCGCCGGAGGCTTCGGCGGGCTAGGCTCGCCCGTTCCCGAATGCTGGCAGGCGGCCAGCGCCATGCCGAGCAGCGCGAAAGAGGCGTAACGCCAGGATGCCGTGTTCACGACCCGTCTCCGACGGTGCAACCGGGCGCGAAGCTAATCCTCCCGGCCCGGCGCGTAAAGCGCATGGCGGCGGGCCCCTGGCGCCGGGGCTCTACCTGGTGGCGACGCCCATCGGCAACGCCCGCGACATCTCGTTGCGCGGGCTCGACATTCTGGCGGCCGCGGACCTGGTCGCCTGCGAGGATACGCGCGTGACCCGCCGCCTGCTGGACATCCACGGGCTGAAGGCGCGCCTGGCCGCCTACCACGACCACAATGCGGAGCGGGTGCGGCCGAAACTCCTTGCCGCCATCCGGGCGGGAAAGGCCGTGGCGCTGGCGAGCGACGCCGGGACGCCGCTCGTGTCTGACCCCGGCTTCGGCCTCGTGCGCGCGGTCCGGGCGGAGGGCTTCGCCGTGACGTCGGCGCCGGGGGCGAA
>JAJECZ010000021.1 GCA_022821735.1 Alphaproteobacteria bacterium
GCTTTCCATGCAGTTCGTTCTGGCGATCCGGGGCCAGTTTCCGCCCGGAGACGATATGAGTGCGCGCTTCGAAGAGCTGATGGAGCAGGTCCGCCTGGCGAAACGGCTGGGCTTCACGGGCATCGCCAAGTCCTGCCACTACAGCTCCTCGCCCTGGCAGGAAATCCAGCAGATTCCTTTCCTCGCCCGCGCGGCGGCGGAAGCGCCGGGCCTCACCTTCATCACCTCCATCGTGCTGCTGCCCCTGCACAAGCCGCTGGAGATCGCCGAACAGACGGCGGCGCTCGACCTGTTCACCGGCGGGCGCTTCATCCTCGGCGTCGGCATCGGCTACCGCGATGTCGAGTTCAAGGCCTTTGGCACCACCCGCCAGGAGCGGGTACCGCGCATGGTCGAGAATATCCAGGCGATCAGGCGCTTGTGGACCGAGGACGAGGTGACGATGAAGGGCTCGCATTTCGAGCTCGACGGCGCGGTCTGTTCGCTCAGGCCCCGCCGCCCGCCGCCCATCTGGATCGGCGCCAATGCCGACCCGGCAATCCGCCGCGCCGCGCATATCGCCGACAGCTGGATGATCAACCCGCACAACCGCATCGACACGATCCTGCGCCAGATCGAGGTTTACAAGCGGGGCCTCGACGAAGCGGGCAAGCCCTGGCCGGAAACCCTGCCGCTGGCGCGGGAGATGTTCGTGGCCCGGACCCGCGCCGAGGCGATCCGGCTGGCCCGGCCCTACCTGGAAGCCAAATACAAGGCGTATCACGCCTGGGGCCAGGACAAGGCGATGCCGGAGGGCGACAACGATCTCGGCCAGGAGTTCGACGAGCTCGCCCGCGACCGCTTCCTCTTCGGCTCCGCCGAGGAGGTGGCCGAACAGATCGTGGGTATGATGAAGGCAACCGGCGCCAACCAGCTTTCCCTGCCGATCCAGTGGCCGGGAATGCCCCAGCAACTCGTTCTGGAGCAGATGCATGTGATGGCGGAAGAGGTCGTTCCCCTCGTGGAGCAGGGGTTGTAGGCCATGCAATTCGGCCTGATGACGCGCGGCCAGTACGAGCTTGGCGACGACATGCAGCGCCGCTTCGCGGAGCTTGCGGAGCAGGTGCGGCTGGCGGACCGCCTCGGGTTCGCGTCCCTTACCAAGGGCTCCCATTACAGCGCCTGGCCCTATCAGGACTTCCAGCAGCTGCCCTATCTCACCCGGATGATGGCGGAGGCGCCCAACCTGCGGCTCAATGCCGGCATCATCCTGCTGCCGCTGCACAAGCCGCTCGATCTGGCCGAGCAATTGGCCACCATGGACGTGATGTCGGGCGGGCGGGTGATCGTCGGCGCGGGGCTCGGCTACCGGGATGTCGAGCTGGACGGGTTCGGCACCGCCAGGGCGGACCGGATACGTCGGTTCGAGGAGAATCTCGAAGCCATCAAGCGGCTCTGGACGGAAGACAAGGTCACCATGGAGGGCTCGCATTTCACGCTGCGGGAGGCGTCCTGCCCCACCAAACCGGTCCAGAAGCCGCACCCGCCGATCTGGATCGGCGCCAATGCCGACGCCGCCATCCGCCGGGCGGCCCGGCTCGGAACCTGCTGGTACATCAATCCCCACAACCGGATTTCGACGATCCTGGAGCAACTGGAGGTCTATCGCCGGGCCCTCGACGACCTCGACAGGCCCATGCCCGACGAACTGCCGATCCGCCGCGAGGTGTTCGTCGCCGACAGCCGCGAGGAAGCGATCCGGCTCTGCGGCCCGCACCTGGCGGGCAAATACGCCGTCTATGCCTCCTGGGGCCAGGACAAGGCGATGCCGGCGGGCGATTCCGACCTCACCGCCGCCTTCGAGGACCTCGCCCGCGACCGCTTCCTCGTCGGGTCCGCGGACGAGGTGGCCGAGCAGATGATCGCGCTGGCGCGCGCCACCGGCGTCAACCACATCGTGATGAGCATCCAGTGGTCCGGCGTGCCGCAGAGCCTTGCGCTCGAAACGCTGCAGCGCCTTGCCGAGGACGTGTTCCCCAAGGTGCGCCAGGGGCTGTGACGGCCGCCGCAGGGCCTCATCCCCGGGGAGGGGATGCGGGATGTCATGAAATGTCTTGGTTTGTCATGTTCCTCTGATTATCCCGTTTTGTCTTGCCTGTGCCGCTCGCCCTTCCGCTCCCGTTTCGTCCCTGCCGTCAGGGAATCCGGGGGCGTCATGAAATGTCATGTTTTGTCATGTTCCGGGGCTTCGCCTGCCTTTCCATGCCCGGTCTCTCCTGCATCGTTCCTCCTTCCCGTTCTCCGCCTTCCGGCGGCGGGACCCTTTTTCGCGCGTATCGCGCGGGCGGGGGCGCGCGTTTGCGCCGGCGCGGTTCGCGCGCCTGATTGCGCCCGTGCGCGCCCGCGTGCGTGCAAGGGCCCGAACGCCAGGCGCACCTGTCCCGCCGGTTTCTCAGGGGTTTTCTCGCGCCGGCGCGAACCGGGAGAAGGAGCAGCCCCGCGCGGATGCCGCTTCCTTCCCCAGACCTTATATCGGTGCGAACCCCCGGTGTCAACTCTTTTCTGGAATTAAATCTGATAAAAAGAACATACAGTCGTAACCGGACGTGGTCGCCCGATTCTCCTCCCGCCTGCGAGTGAGGCCGGAGCGTGAGGCCACGTCATTCGATGGCGATCAGCGCGGCGGCGACGCGCCGGTCTTCAGCCATCAGCACATTGTAGGTGCGGCAGGCCGCGCCCGTATCCATCGTGTCGGCGACCATGCCCTCGGCCCGGATCGCTTCGCGCAGCGTCCGGGGCAGAAGCCCGGTCCGGCTGCCGCAGCCGATCAGCAGGATTTCGGGGATGTCGTCTCCCTCTGTCAGCGGAAGGAGACTCTCGAGCGTAAGGTCGCGGAAGTCGTTCACAGGCCAGGCCGACGCAATGTCGGGACGCAGCAGCACCGAACCTGTCCACACGGTGCCTGAAATCCGGAACCGCCCGCCTCCGTAGCTTTCGACGACCTGCCGGCCTTGCGGAACGACAGGGCTGATGTCGGTCATCGGTCGCCGAGCGTGCGGGCGACTTCGGCGTCGTCGGGCAGGTCGTCCGTCGCGCTCGGGCGCACCCCCATCCACAACAGCGTGGCCGACGCGATCCAGACCGAGGAATAGGTGCCGATGATGACGCCCCAGATCATCGCGAAAGCGAAATCGCGGATCACTTCGCCGCCGAGGAAAAACAGTGACAACAGCGCCAGCAGCGTGGTGACGGAGGTCATGACCGTACGCGACAGGGTCTCGTTGACCGACCGGTTCAGCAGGTCGGTCATCGGCAGGGTCTTGTAGCGGCGGAGGTTCTCGCGCACCCGGTCGAAGACGACCACGGTATCGTTGATCGAATAGCCGGCGATGGTCAGCACCGCGGCGACGGTAGAGAGGTTGAACTCGAGCTGGAGGATGGAGAAGACGCCCACCGTCGTGATGACGTCGTGGGCCAGCGCCAGCACGGCGCCCACGCCGAACTGCCACTCGAACCGGAACCAGATGTAGGCCATGATCGCCAGCAGCGCGAGCGCCACCGAAATCGCGCCCGCCTCGATCAGCTCGCCCCCGACCTTGGGGCCAACGACCTCGACCCGGCGATATTCCTCGACGCTGTCGCCGAGCGCCTCCTTCACGGCGGCGACCGTGGCCTGCTGGGCCGCATCGCCGCCCGGCTGCTGCTGTATGCGGATCAGCACATCGGTCGGCTGTCCGAATTCCTGGAGGCCGACCTCGCCCCTGTCCAGTGCGGAGAGCGTCTGACGCATGGCCGAGATATCGGCCGGCCCCTTCGTGCGCACCTCGATCAGAGTGCCGCCGACGAAATCGATGCCGAAATTCAGACTCTGCACCGCGAGCGACGCCACCGCGGCCAGAATCAGCAGGATCGAGATGATGTAGGCGCGCTTGCGGAGCGCGATGAACTGGAAATTGGTGTCGGGGGGAATCAGCCGTAACGGTCGCATCGTTCCTGCCCGCCCCTCAGATCGGCAACATTTGCGGGCGCCGGCGGCGAACCCACAGGACGACCATCAGCCGCGTGACCCAGATCGCGGTGAACATGGAGGTCATGATGCCGATGGCCAGCGTGACGGCGAACCCCTTTACCGGCCCGGAGCCGAACCAGAACAGCAGCGCCGCGGCAATCAGGGTCGTGAGGTTTGCGTCGATGATGGTCTTGAGCGCCCGGTCATAGCCGGCGTCGATGGCTCCGATAACGCCCCGCCCCACCCGCGCTTCCTCGCGGATGCGCTCGAAGATCAGCACGTTCGCGTCCACCGCCATGCCGATGGTCAGCACGATGCCGGCAATGCCGGGAAGGGTGAGCGTCGCCTGAAGCAGGGAGAGCGCGCCGAAGATCAGCGCCATGTTGAAGACCAGCGCGATGTTGGCCATGACGCCGAAGAGCCCGTAAACCACGACCATGAAGACCAGCACGGCGACCATGCCGATGATGCTTGCCGCCTTGCCGGCGTCGATGGAGTCCTGTCCGAGGCCGGGCCCGACGGTGCGCTCTTCCAGATAGATCAGGGGAGCGGGCAAGGCGCCGGCGCGCAGCAGCAGCGCCAGATTCTGCGCTTCGGTGAGGGTGAACGAGCCGGAGATGATGCCCGAACCGCCCAGGATCGGCTCGTTGATCCGGGGCGCGCTGATGACCTCGTTGTCGAGCACGATGGCGAGCGGCCGCCCGACATGCTCGCCCGTCGTGCGGCCGAACTGCCGCGCGCCCACCGAATCGAAACGGAAGCTCACCACCGGCTGCCCGTCCTGGAAGGTCTGCTGGGCATCGACCAGGCGTTCGCCCGAAACCCGCACCCGCTTTTCGACGAGATAGTCGATCACCTGCCCGAACGGGTCCGTGCCCTTGTGCCAGCGCGCGCCCGGCGGCGCGGCAGCGGCCGGGTCCGCATTCCTCTGGTCCAGAAGGTGGAAGGTAAGCTTGGCGGTCTGGGTGAGAAGCTCCTTGATGGTGTCCGGATCGTCCACGCCCGGAAGCTGCACGATGATGCGGTCCGCGCCGTGGCGCTGGATCGTCGGTTCCCTGAGCCCGAGCTCGTTCAGCCGTATCCGGAGGATTTCCAGCGTCTGCTCGACGGCCGCGCTCTCGACATCGACGACTACCTCCTGCGGATATGCCAGCCGCGCAGCCCCGCTATCGTCGATTTCGACCGTCACGAGCCCGTCGCGCTCGGCGACAAGCTGGCGGGCGCGGTCCGCGTCCCCGGCCTCCCGCAGGGTGAACACGACGGCATTGCCGCGCACGCCCAGCCCCCGATAGCCGACCCGCGCGTCGCGCAGGCTGCGGCGCACATTGTCCTCCACCGCCTCCAGGCGTTCCTTCAGCACGGCGCTCGTCTGCACCTCGATCAGCAGGTGCGCGCCGCCCTGGAGGTCAAGGCCGAGATTGACGGTCTTGTGCGGTATCCAGCTCGGTAGATTCGTGCCGAGATTGTCCGACCGCCAGAAATTCGGCGATGCGTAAACCAGGCCGAGCACGCAAATCGCCAGGATGACGACGATCTTCCACCTGGCGAAATAGAGCATTGCGGGCTAGTTGCCCCTGCGGCCGAACAGTCCACCGAGAAGGCTGCCGCCCCCTGCCGGACTGGCCGGCGCGGCGGCCTGGCCCGGCTGGGGTTTGGACAGCACATCGGTGATCTGCGAGCGGACCATCCGCACGCGCACGCCCTCCGCGATCTCGACCAGCACCTCGTGCTCGTTGCTGACCCGCGCGACAACGCCCATGATCCCGCCGGCGGTGACTACCCTGTCGCCGCGCCTGAGCGCCGCCACGAGTTCGCGATGCGCCTTGGCTTTCTTCTGCTGCGGGCGGATCAGCAGGAAGTAGAACACGACGAAGATGAGGATGATCGGCAACAGGCCGGTCAGCATGTCGCCGCCGCCCCCGCCTGACTGTGCGTAGGCCGGTGAGATCAGCATGGGAAGGCCCCTCCGAAAGGACGCGCGACTATAGCCGCCGATGCCGTCCGCGCAAGCGCCCTAGCCCGGTCACGCCGAGGGCTCGACACCGAGATCGAACACGATGCCTTCGAGGTCGGCGCTCGGGGCGGGGTAGCGGGCCGTCACGAGTTGGTCGTGGCCGGGAACGAGCCGGTCGAGCGAGCCTGCGAGCGCAAGGCAGCGGCGGTAGCCTTCGACCATCTTCGCCAGGTCGTAGAAGATCGCGAACGGCCGCTCGTCGGTCACTTCCTCGAACAGGTGGACCGCGTCCGAGGCAAGCAGTATCCAGCCCCGCCTGCTGTGGACGCGCAGCACGGTCTGGCCGCGCGCATGCCCGCCGATCAGGTACGATTCGAGGCCGGGCGCGATCTCCACCACCGGCTCGGTGTCGAAACGAAGCCTGTCCTCGTAGACGAGCTGCACCAGCGCCTGCGTGTCGCGCAGATGGTAAGCGTGGCGGAAGGCCGGATGCGTCATGTCGGGGCCGGTGATCGACGCCATTTCCTCGGCGTGCATGCGGAACGATGCGGCCGGATAGTCGGCGAGATTGCCGACATGGTCGAAATGCGCATGGGTCAGCAGCACGTCGGTCGCCGTCTTCGCTTCGATGCCGAGTCGGCCCAGAACCGCCGCAGGGTCGTGCAGGTGCATGCGCCCGCCTTCGCCGGAAATGTCGGACTTGAAGCCGGTGTCCACAACCCAGGTGCGCCCGGCCCCCGTTATGACATAGGTGAAAAAGTCGAGGCCCGGGATCATCTTCGCCGGGTCGCCGCCCATGAAGGTCAGACCTTCCGGGCGCTCTTTCTGCTCGCCATAGCGGATTGCAAGGACGTCGTAAGACGGCAGGCCGTTCATGCGGGCGTTCTCCGATACTGCAAATGTGCCGCCCTTCCTGCGGAGGACGGCTTCCTGGCGCCCAGTCTAGCACCGACCGTCAGCATTCTGATCCCGTGTTTCGAGGCCTCCGAAACGATCGGCAGGGCCGTCGGCAGCGCGCTTGCCCAGACGTTCGACGACGTCGAGGTGATCCTCGCATCCGACGACGGCGAGGACTATGCGGCCCTGCTCGGCTGCGCCGACCCGCGGCTGAGGCAGGTTTCCACCGGGCGAACCGGCAGCGGCGACGGTCCTGCCCGCAATGCCGCGCTGGCGGCCGCGCGCGGGCGCTTCGTCGCCAATCTCGACGCCGACGACACCATGCGCCCGGAACGCCTCGCCCATATGCTGCCCTATGCGGAGCGGTACGGCGCGGCGATAGACAACACAGCGCTGTGGATCGACGGCAGGTTGATCAAGACGGCGTTCCCGCCCGGCGCGGAGGATTTCCCGCTGGCGGCGGAAGCGATCCTCGGTCCCCGCCTGCCGATGAACGCGCTCCTGCGGCGCAGCCTCGCCGGCAAGGGCTGGCCTGCCTTCGATTTCTGCAGCGATGTCGTGTTCAACCTCGAAGTGCTGAGCCGATGCCCGGATTTCCGGGGCCTCGCCCGCACCGGCTACGACTATGTCAAGCGCGACGGTTCGATCACGCAATCGCCGGACACGGCCGACCGGGCAGCGCGGGGCTATGCAGCGATCATCGGCGCCATCGACGCGGGCGAACTCGATCTCACACCCGAAATCGCAGCGGCGGCGCGGGAGGAATTCGCCGCCAACGCCCGCGCCAACGAGGCGTTCCGGGCCGCCCACAGGTCCGGCGCCGTCGAGAACCTGGAAGCCTGGCTCGCATC
>JAJECZ010000546.1 GCA_022821735.1 Alphaproteobacteria bacterium
CGTCTATATCCAGGGCATCGGCGAGAGCGTGGAGACCAGCCTCATCAGCCAGATGGAGGACTTCACCTCCTCGCGCGCCTTCCGCGTCGCCGGGCGGACCGCCTTCGAGAACGCCGGCATCACGCACAAGGACGTGGACCATCTGATGATCTACGACGCCTTCGCGCATCTGCCGATCTACGGCCTGGAGGACCTGGGCTTCTGCGGGCGTGGCGAGGCCGGCGACTTCATGTGGGAAGGCAATACCGCGCCCGGCGCGACCGGCTCGAACGCGCTGCCGCTCAACACCAATGGCGGCGGCCTCTCCTACATGCATTCCGGCATGTACGGCATGTATGCGCTGCAGGAGAGTGTGCGCCAGATGCGCGGCACCTCGCCCGCCCAGGTCGAGGGCGCGGAACTCTCCGTCTGCCACGGCGTCGGCGGCATGTTCGCGGCCTCGGGCACGGTGGTGATGTCCAGCCAGCCGGCCTGACCGCCGGAGGGGCGCGCCTGTCATGGACCTCGCCGGCCGCGTCCTCTACCGCGACGGCCTCGTCCTGGTCATCGACAAGCCCGCCGGGGTTCCGGTCCATGCCGGCCCCGGCGGCGGCCCCAATCTGGAACAGGGCTTCGACAGCCTCCGTTTCGGCTGGAAGCGCCCGCCGGCGCTCGCCCACCGGCTCGACCGGGAGACGAGCGGCTGCCTGGTGCTGGGCCGGCACCCGAAGGCGCTGAGGCGCCTCGGCAGGCTCTTTGCCTCGGGCCGGGTGGGCAAGACCTATTGGGCCTGGACGGCGGGCGCTCCGCGGGAAGAGGCGGGGCTCATCGAGGCGCCGCTGCTCAAGCGCAGCACCCGCGCCGGCGGCTGGTCCATGCAGGTGGACGGAGAGGGCAAGCAAGCCGCCACCCGATACCGCGTGCTCGAGCGCCGGAAGGACGGCATCGCCCGGATCGAATGCCGGCCGCTGACGGGCCGCACGCACCAGATCCGGGCGCATCTGGCTCATCTCGGCTGCCCGGTGGTGGGCGATACACGCTATGGCGGCCCGCGCGCTTCCCGGACGCTGCTCCACGCCCGCGCCGTATCGCTGCCGCTCCATGAGGGGCGGGAGCCGGTGGCTGCAGAAGCACCGTTGCCGGCGGATATCGAGGCGTTTCTCGCGGGCGCGGGCCGTCAGGTGTAGACGAACTCCAGCGAGCGGTCGGGCTCGGCGAGCACGAGATCGGCAATGGTCTCGACGGTGCTGCCGACGGGCTCCATGCCGGCCGCCTTCGCGGCGTCGGTCATCGCCTGCATGGCGCGCAGGAAATTACGGCAGACCCGGTCGTCCGGGTCCGTGTAGTCGTTGTCGTTATGCGTGATGGAGTTGATGACCGGGATCGTCGCGCCGCGCCGGCGGACCTGGCTCACGATATTGGCGGCAATCCGCTCATAGTCCGCCTCGGGCCAGTCGGGGCGCATGTCCCAATGGCCGGTCAGCGTGTTGGCATCCAGCGCGTCCGCGTCCGGATCGACGGCCCGCCATCTGGTGCCGGCCGTAACGAGCGTGCCGGAGAAAACCACCGAAACCGGCATGTTGGCGAATGGCAGGTCGCCGACGAGCTGGCGGAAGACCGGATGGGCCCGGTGCGGGTCGGGCGCCGCCCCGGTCCAGATGGCGTTCATGCGCGGCCAGATCCGTCCCGGCATGGAGCATGAGCCGCCGCGAAAGCCGAGGTCGGCGAGGACACGGTACATGCTGTCGTTCGCCGAGAAGGTGCCGGGCCGGAAATAGAGCGGGCGGCGTCCCATGCCCGACTGCCACATGGAGACCGCCTCGGAGAGCGCGGCCCGCATGTCCGGCTCCGAAAGCCCGCCGAAATGGGCCTTGTATCTGCCGTCGCGGAACTTCCAGGGATGAAGGTGCAGGCCCTCGACGCAGCAGCCCCGGCCCCTCAGCTCCTCGAACAGGCCGGCCTGCTCGACGGCGACCTCGGGATGGATGAAGAAGGAGACGGGGAAGCCGAACCCGGCGGCCCGCTCGACATAGCCGCGGATGAATGTCTCGCTGTCCGCCCAGCTTTCGGGTCCGGTCGCCGTCGGATGGGTGTCGGGCGTCGGCGGCTCGACATCCATGGTGATGACGACATGCAGCTTGTCCACGGGGCGGCGTCAGACCCGCTTCGGCAGCAGGAAGGCGCCGCAGAGAATAGCCGCGGCGGCGACCGCCAGCACGATGAACAGCGCCTCGAAGCCCCAGCTTTTGTGCAGCCAGGCGATCAGGTTGAGCGCCGTGGCCGCGACCGCGAAGGTGACGATGTAGCGGGCGGCAAAGGCGCGCGCGCGCCACTCGCTCTTCGTCATGCGCCCGATCAGCACATCGTTGATCGGGATCTGGCCGAACACCGCCAGCATGAAGCCGACGGCGATGAAGAAGGCGAGGAGCCCGTCGGCGTAGATCATGGCGGCGAACAGCAGCGCCTGGCATGCCGCGACGCCGACGAACACCCAGCGGATCGAGTAGTTGTCCACGAGCCAGCCCACGAGAAGCTGCGCGAAGGCGGCGGCGGTGAAGGTGACGAAGGCGTAGCCGCCCACTTCCGTCGCCGACCCGGCGAAATCGGACAGGCGTTCGTCGAACACCTCGGGGAGCGCGAAGGTCGTGCTCTGGAAGACGAGGCCGCCAAGCGCCGTGGTGAAGAAGATGATCGCGAAGACATGGATCAGCACGGCCCGGGTCGGGTCGGCTTCGCCCTGAACCGCCGGCTTCGCCTCTGCGACGGAGGCGGGCGCCACGACGGGACCGCCCCGCAGGAACAGCATCCAGGCGAGGCCGACGGCGATGGAGACGGCGCCGGGCACGAAAAAGGCGGCCCGCCAGCCGACAAGGTCGATCAGGATGCCGGTCACCAGCGCGGCTAGAGCCACGCCCATATTGCCGTAGATGCCGTTGACCGCGATGGGGATTCCGGTGCGTCCGCGCCCCTCGACCACCATGGCGAGGCCGACAGGGTGGTAGATCGCGGCGAACACGCCGATGGCCAGCAGTCCCGCGCCAATCTGGAGCGGCGTGTCGGCGAACCCGGTGGCAACGGTGCTGGCCCCGATGCCGAGGAAGAAGACGCTCATCATCCCCTCGCGGCTCCACTTGTCGCCGAGCCACCCGGCCAGGAGCGCGAAGGCCCCGAACGCGACGAGGCCGGCCGTCCCGTAGGGGATCAGGTCGTCATATGTCAGGTTCCAGGCCTCGGCCAGAAAGAGCGCCGCCACGGTGGCGAAGATCAGCATGGCAAGATGGTCGAGCAGGTGCCCGATATTCAGGAACAGGAACTGCGTCGAGAAGCGGGTCATGGGTCCGAGGTTACTCCAGTATCGCCATGTGGACGAAGTTCGAGACCACGTCGAGGCGTTCGCTGTGCCAGGGCTCGGGGTAGAGGCAGTTGGTGAGATAGGCGAAGGAGACGCC
>JAJECZ010000483.1 GCA_022821735.1 Alphaproteobacteria bacterium
CCCGCTTCCCTTTCCGCCGCCGGCGATATATCGGTTCCGCCGTCCCGCGCCCGTTGCCCGGAGGGGAGAGGCATGTACGACCTGCTGGAAGGCCTGCGCATCGTGGAGGGGTCGGCCTTCGTGGCCGCGCCGCTCGGCGGCATGGCGCTCGGCCAGCTCGGCGCCGACGTGATCCGCTTCGATGCTCTCGAAGGCGGGCTCGACTACCGGCGCTGGCCCGTGACCGACAAGGGCGACAGCATCTACTGGGCGGGGCTCAACAAGGGCAAGCGGTCCTTCCGCGTGGACATACGCAGCCCTCGCGGGCGCGAGCTGGTGCAGGCGCTGATTGCCGCGCCGGGGCCGGGCGGCGGCATCTTCCTCACCAATTTGCCGGCGCGCGGCTGGACCGGCTACGAGGCGCTCTCGGCCCTGCGGCCGGACCTCATCCTGCTGAATGTATTGGGCACCCGCAGCGGCGCGCCGCAGGTGGACTACACCGTCAACGCCTCGGTCGGCTTTCCCTATGTCACCGGGCCGGAAGGCTGGGAGGGGCCGGTCGACAATGTGCTTCCGGCCTGGGACATCGCGACCGGCATGATCGCCGCGACCGGCCTGCTCGCGGCCGAGCGCAGGCGCTCGCGCACGGGCGAGGGGCAGCTCATCCGCCTCCCGCTTCTCGACGTCGGACTGTGGGCGACGGCGACGCTCGGCTATGTCGGCGAGGCCGTCGTCAACGGAGAGGACCGCGCCCGGGTCGGCAACCACATATACGGCACCTTCGGCCGCGACTTCCGCACCGCCGACGGGCGCGATGTCATGGTCTGCCTGTTCACCTCCCGCAACCTCCGGGGCATCGCCGAGGCGGCCGACCTGGGCTTCGCCTTCACCCGGATCGAGGCGGAACACGGCGCGGACCTGAACGACGAGGCGGACCGCTGGCGCCTGCGCGAGGAGATCGCGGCGGCGGTCGAGCCCTGGGTCGCAGCGCGGCCGCTCGCCGAGGTCGCCGAGGCGTTCGACGCGAACGGCGTGCTCTGGGGGCCGTACCGGACCTTCCGCGAACTTGCGGCGGACCCCGTGCTCGTCGAGGGGAATCCCCTCTTCGAGCGCATCGAGCAGCCGGGCATGGGAAGCTGGCCGGTGCCCGGCTCGCCGCTCGACTTCGCGGGCGTGGAACGAGGCCGCCCCCGTCCCGCGCCGCGCCTTGGCGAGCACACGGACGAGATTCTCGCCGACATACTGGGCCTGCCCGCGGTGGAAATCGGCCGTTTGCACGATGCGGGCGTCGTCAGGGGGCCGGATGGTTAGCCCCCCGGAAGTCTTGGCCGGGACTGCGAAGAGCGTTATGATTCCCCGCTCGGAGGGTGCGGAAATTCTAATCGGAATGGCGAGAATGTTGGCGCGTCCGCTAATTGTTTTGTCCATGCTCGTGGCTCTTCCGGCCGCGGCCCAGGAGCCGAAGCGGCTGTCCGCGCACCATGACTGGGTGGCTTACGTGTACGGGTCGGGCAAGGAAAAGATCTGCTACATCGCCTCCAGCCCCAAGAGCCATAAACCGAAGGGCATCAACCGCGACCCGGCCTACTTCCAGGTGGCGCATTTCCCCGGCCGCTCGCTCAAGGGCGAGATCCATGTCGAGGTCGGCTATCCGCTGAAGCCGAACAGCCGGCCCCGCGCGCGCGTCAGCGTGAAGAAGAAAACACAGGATTTCCGCTTCTTCGTGAAGGACAGTTCCGCCTGGGTGGTCGATCAGAAGAACACCCCCGTCGTGGAAGCGATGAAGGCCGGCAGCACGATGGTCTTCAAGGCCACCTCGGCGCGCGGCACGGTCGTTTCCGACAGCTATTCCCTCAGGGGTTTCACCGCCGCCTACAAGGCGATCACGAAAGCGTGCAAGTCCTGACGGGCAAGCCTTCGCTCGTCGGCCTGCCCGGGCCCGCGCTGGCCGGGGCGCTCGGCGAGGCGGGGCTTTCCGGCTACCGCGTCTCCCAGGTCTATCGCTGGCTGTACGTCCGGGGCGCCAGCGATTTCGACGAAATGACCGACCTGTCGAAGCGCGACCGGGCGGCGCTCGCCGGGCGGTTCACGCTGGCGCGGCCGGGCGTGTCCGACGAGCGCATTTCCGTGGACGGCTCGCGCAAATGGCTGCTGCGCCTCGCCGACGGCGGCGAGATCGAGACCGTCTATATCCCCGAGGCCGACCGCGGCACGCTCTGCGTCTCCTCGCAGATCGGCTGCACGCTCACCTGCCGCTTCTGCCATACCGGCACCCAGCGGCTGGTGCGCAACCTGGACGCGGGGGAGATCGTCGGCCAGATCCTGCATGCGCGCGACGTCTTCGGCGAGTGGTCCGGCCGCACAGCCCCGCTGACGGACCGCGGACGCCATGTCACCAACATCGTGCTCATGGGCATGGGCGAGCCGCTTTACAATTTCGACCATGTGAAGGCGGCGATGACCGTGGCGACCGACGGCGACGGGCTCGCCATCTCGAAGCGCCGGATCACGCTCTCCACCGCCGGGGTCGTGCCGATGATGGACCGTTGCGGGGACGAGATCGGCGTCAATCTCGCGGTCTCGCTCCATGCCGTGACGGACGAACTGCGCGACGAGCTCGTACCGCTCAACCGCAAATATCCGCTGAAGGAGCTGATGGCGGCCTGCCGGCGCTACCCGACCGCGAGCAATGTCCGGCGCATCACCTTCGAATATGTCATGCTGGCGGGGGTCAACGACAGCCCGGCCGAGGCGCGCGCGCTCGCCCGGCTGATCGCCGGCATCCCCGCCAAGGTCAACCTCATCCCGTTCAATCCCTGGCCCGGCTCGCCCTATGAGTGCTCGACGTCGGAGGCTATCCGGCGCTTCTCCGACATCCTGGCCGCCGCCGGCTACACCAGCCCGGTGCGCACCCCGCGCGGCCGGGACATCCTCGCCGCCTGCGGGCAGTTGAAATCCGAGAGCCGGCGCATGACGGCGCGTGAGCGGCGCGAACGGGCGGGAGAACACGCAGTCCTGGAGGAGGCGCGATGAGCGACGAGGTCAAGCGGGTGGTGCTCGCCTATTCGGGCGGCCTCGACACCTCCGTCATCCTGCACTGGCTCAGGGAGACCTATCGCTGCGAGGTGGTGACCTTCACGGCCGACCTCGGCCAGGGCGAGGAGCTGGAAGCCGCCCGCGCCAAGGCCGAGACGATGGGCGCGGAGCAGATCTATGTCGACGACCTGCGCGAGGAGTTCGTGCGCGACTTCGTCTTCCCGATGTTCCGCGCCAACGCGCTCTATGAGGGGCAGTATCTGCTCGGCACCTCGATCGCGCGCCCGCTGGTCGCCAGGCGCCAGATCGAGATCGCCCGCGAGACCGGCGCGGACGCCGTCTCCCACGGCGCGACCGGCAAGGGCAACGACCAGGTCCGCTTCGAGCTCTCCTACTATGCGCTGGAGCCGCGCATCCGCGTGATCGCCCCCTGGCGGGAATGGGACCTGGGCTCCCGCAACCGGCTGATCGCCTATGCCGAAGCGCGCCAGATCCCGATTGCGCGCGGCAAGCGGGGCGAGCCGCCCTATTCCACCGACGCGAACCTCCTGCACATCTCCTATGAAGGCCGCGCGCTGGAGGACCCGTGGATCGAGCCCGACGAGGAGATGTTCACCCGCACCGTCTCGCCGGCGGCCGCCCCTGACGAGCCCGAATATGTCGAGATCGACTTCGAGCGGGGCGATCCGGTGGCGGTGGACGGGGCGCGCCTTTCGCCGGCCTCGCTGCTGGAGACGCTCAACCGGATCGCCGGCCGGCACGGCGTCGGGCGGCTCGACCTGGTGGAGAACCGCTTTGTCGGCATGAAGTCGCGCGGCGTCTACGAGACGCCCGGCGGCACGCTGCTGCTGGCGGCCCGGCGCGGGCTCGAGAGCATCGTGCTCGACCGGGGCGCGGCGCACCTCAAGGACGAGCTCATGCCGCGCTATGCGGAGCTGATCTACAACGGCTTCTGGTTCTCGCCCGAGCGGCGCATGCTCCAGGCGGCCATCGACGCCAGCCAGGACCGGGTCGCGGGCCGGGTCAGGATGAAGCTCTTCAAGGGCGCCTGCTGGGCAGTCGGCAGGCAGTCGCCCAACTCCATCTACCATGAGGGCTTCGCCACCTTCGAGGAAGACACGGTGTACGACCAGCGCGACGCCGAGGGCTTCATCAAGCTGAACGCGCTGCGTCTCCGCCTCGAAGGCCTGATGGGGCGCTGAGGCCGCAGCGCCTCCTCAGCCGCCCTCCCCGCGCAGCAGGATGTCGCCGTACCAGGCGCGGGCGCGCTGGCGGCTGTTGTCGGCGTCGGTCATCACGGCGACGCCCTCCAGTTCGTCCACCTCGCGGCCGAACAGGCGGCGGAAATCCTCGCGCACATTGCGGCGGTAGCTCCGCCAGGCGCCGGCGCGGGCCGAGCCGGACTCGACCGCCACCATGCGGACCTTGGAGGTGAACGGGTTGGGCCAGTCCGCGCCGACGGGCGCGCTGCCCGACCAGACGTATGAGATCGCGATCGGCAGCGCGAACAGCCCCTCGCCGGGCGCCACGACATAGACGCGCGCCGCGAAATCGTCGCCGGCCTTGACGCGCTCGTCGGGAACCCGGAGCGGCGCCTCGATGCGCCAGCGCCACTCCAGCACCGGG
>JAJECZ010000512.1 GCA_022821735.1 Alphaproteobacteria bacterium
GGACGGGAGACGATGCGGCGCTCCCCCATCCGGGCGGCTCCGCTCCCGTCCTTCCCCTGTCCTGGGCAGCGCCCGCGGCGGCGCCGGGCCGTCAGCCGGCGTAGCGTTCGCCGATGTGGCGGATGAAGGCGCCGGTGTCGAGCGGCCTGCCGGTCGCCTGCTCGACCAGGTCGTCCGAGGACGCATCGAAGCAGCCGCGGCTGTGGACATTTTCCCTGAGCCAGCCCACCAAGGGCCTGAAATTGCCCTGCTCGATCTCCCGGTCGAGGCCGGGGAGGGCCGCGCGCATGGCTTCCGCGAGCTGCGCCGCCATGAGCGCGCCGAGCGTGTATGTCGGGAAATAGCCGAAGGACCCGCCCGCCCAGTGGATGTCCTGCATGCAGCCTTCGCGCGGGCCGGGCGGGCGGATGCCCAGCAGGGACTCGACCGCATCGTCGAAGGCGCCGGGCAGGTCCGCCGGATCGAGCGCGCCCGAAATCAGCGCGGTTTCGCAACGGTGGCGGACCGCGATATGCAGCGGATAGCTCACTTCGTCGGCCTCGACCCGGATCAGCCCCGGCTCGACATGCGTGAGCACGCCGTAGAGCCTCTCCGGCTCCCACGCGCCGTCCGCGCCGAGCTCCTCTTCCAGCAGGCGCGCATAGTGGACGGCGAAGGCCCGCGAGCGGCAGGCCTGCATCTCGATCGACAGCGACTGGCTCTCATGCGCCGTCATCCCCCGGTTCCGGCCGACCGGCTGCCGGGCCCAGCCCTCGGGCAGGCCGCGGGTATAGAGCGCGTGCCCGCTCTCGTGCAGCACCCCCATCAGGGCTTCCCCCGGCGGCCCCGAATAACGGGTGGTGATGCGCACGTCGTCCTGTTCGCCCGTCGAAAACGGGTGCGCCGACTCGTCGAGCCTCACATGCTGCTCTTCGAGGCCCAGCATGGCCATCATCCGCCGGGCGATTCGCTCAAGCGCGCTCCGCGGCCCCTCCGGCCCCGGGGGTTTCGGGCCGCCCCGGACCCTGTCGACCGCGCCCGGCAGGACCGCTTCCAGCTCCCCGAACATGGCGGCGACGTCTTCGTTGCGCCGGCCCGGATCGTATGCGTCGAGCAGCGCATCGTAGGGCGCAAGGCCCCGCGCCTCTCCCTTGATCTGCGCTTCCTCCCGGGTGCGTTCCACGACTTCGCGGAGCGCCGGCAGGAACGCCGCGAAATCCCCCTGAGGCCGTGCCGCCTGCCACACTGCCTGCGCTCTCGAGACGGCGCGCGCCTTCGCTTCCACCAGTTCCGCCGGCACAGCCGCGGCAGCCCGGTGCTGGCGGCGCATTTCCCGCAGATTGGCCGCCTGCCAGGGCTCTTCCGCTTCCGCCGCCGCCAGCGCTTCGGCGGCCTCCGGCGCGACCAGCAGCTCGTGCGCGAGCCCGCCGAGAGTGGCCAGCTGGTGCCCCCGCGAGGCCTCCCCGCCGGGCGGCCCGTAGGTCAGCGAATACCAGCGCACCGTCCGCGCCGCCGCATTGAGGTCGGCGATGCGCGCAAAACGGCGCTCCAGCTGCCCATAGCTCCCGTTACCCATCCGATGTTCCCCTTGGGCGCACGCCTTTTCCGGACTGGACCCCGGCACCGTAGCCGGTCCATGCTCCGAAGTCGCGACATGAGCATGAGAGGGAGGCACCGCACCGATGCCGATTATCGCCGCCGAGACGCTGGAAGACACCATCCGCCGCCTGCTGGCCGCCTGCGGCACGCCCGATGACGAGGCGGAAATCGTCGCGCGCCACGTGGTGGACGCCAATCTCTGCGGCCATGACAGCCACGGCGCGATCCAGATCCCGATCTATATCCACAGGGTGGAACAGGGCCATATCGTTCCGGGAGCGCCCTTCGAGATTGTCCGGGAGAGCCCGACGACAACTGTGGTGGACGGCCATTGGGGCTTCGGCTACGCCATTGCCGAGCGCGCGCTGAAGCTGACGATGGAGAAGGCGGAAGCGCAGAACGTCGCCGCCTGCACGATCTTCCGGCAAAGCCATGTCGGGCGGCTCGGCGCCTATCCGACCATGGCCGCGAAGGCCGGCTTCATCGCCATGATGACCGCCGATTCCGGCCGCTCGGCCAAGAGCGTGGCGCCGTTCGGCGGCGCCGAGGCGCGGCTCGGGACCAACCCGATAGCCATGGCGGTGCCGTCCGCGCGCGGCGAGCCGGTGCTGATCGATATGGCGACCTCGGCGGTGGCGGCCGGCAAGATCAAGCTCGCCCAGGCGCGCGGCAAGGGGATTCCCGAAGGCTGGATCGTGCGTTCGGACGGCGGGGCCTCGACGGACCCCAACGATTTCGGCAAGGGCGCGGTTCTGCTGCCGCTCGGCGGCAGCGAGGGCCACAAGGGCTACGGCCTCTCCGCGATGGTCGAAATCCTCTCAGGGCTCCTGACCGGGCTCGGCTTCGGCGTCGAGCCGACGGGGCGGCACAATGACGGCTGCTTCCTCGCGCTCTTCAAGGCCGCCGCCTTCCGGGACCCCGGAGAGTTCGGGGTCGAGGTGGACGAGTTCGTGGACTATCTGAAGGACACGCGCGCCGCCGCCGGGTTCGGGGAAGTGCTGGCGCCCGGCGAGATCGAACGGCGCACCGCCGCAGCGCGGCGGGCGGACGGCATCGACATCGAGGACGCCACCTGGAACCAGTTCAGGGCGCTTGGCGAAAAATACGGCGTCGCAGTGGACTGAGGCCCGCCTACTCCCACTCGATGGTGCCGGGCGGCTTGGAGGTCACGTCGTAAACCACGCGGTTTATGCCGGGCACTTCATTGACGATGCGCACGGCGACCCGGCCGAGGAAGCCGGCGTCGAAGGGGTAGAAGTCCGCCGTCATGCCGTCGGCGGACGTGACGGCGCGCAAGGCGCAGGCCTGCTCGTAGGTGCGGTCGTCGCCCATCACCCCCACCGTGCGCACCGGCAGCAGCACCGCAAACGCCTGCCAGATGTCGTCATAGAGCTCCGCGTTCCGGATTTCCTCCAGGAAGATGGCGTCGGCCCGGCGCAGCGCCTCCAGCTTGTCCGGCTCCACCGCGCCGGGCATCCGGATCGCCAGCCCCGGCCCCGGAAAAGGATGGCGCCCGACGAACCGGTCCGGCAGGCCGAGCTCCCGGCCGAGTGCGCGCACCTCGTCCTTGAAGAGCATCCTGAGCGGCTCGACGAGCCCAAGGCCCATCCGCTCGGGCAGGCCGCCGACATTGTGGTGCGACTTGATCGTGACCGACGGGCCGCCGTCGAACGCAACCGACTCGATGACGTCCGGATAGAGCGTTCCCTGGGCGAGAAAGTCGGCGCCGCCAAGCTTCGCGGCCTCTTCCTCGAACACCTCGATGAAGGCGGCGCCGATGATCTTGCGCTTGCTCTCGGGGTCATCGACGCCGGCCAGCCGCTTGAGGAAGAGCGATCCCGCATCGGCATGCACGAGCGGAATGTTGAAGTGGCCGCGGAACAGGCCGACCACTTCATCGGCCTCGCCCACCCGCATCAGTCCGGTATCCACGAAGATGCAGTGCAGCCGGTCCCCGACCGCTTCATGCAGCAGCAGCGCGGCGACGGTGCTGTCCACGCCGCCGGAAAGCCCGCAGACGACCCGTCCGCCGCCGACCTCTGCCCGGATCCGGGCCACCGCCGTCTCCCGGAAGGCCGCCATCGACCAGTCGCCTTTCGCGCCGGCGACGCGCAGCACGAAGTTGCGGATCAGCCCGGCGCCGTCCGGGGTATGCACAACTTCCGGGTGAAATTGCACGCCATAGAACCCGCGGCCCTCGTCAGCGATGGCGGCGTAGGGGGCAGCCGCGCTGCGGGCCACCACCGTGAATCCCTCCGGCAGCGATTCCACGCGGTCGCCGTGGCTCATCCAGACCGGGTAGCGCCCGCCCGGCTGCCACAAGCCCTCGAACAGTGCGCACGCCGCCACCGTCTCGACGGTCGCCCGGCCGAACTCCCGGTGATCGGCGGGCAGGACGCGGGCGCCCATCTGCGCCGCCATGAGCTGCTGGCCGTAGCAGATGCCGAGCACCGGCGCGCCGGCCTCGAACAGCGCCGGATCGGCCGTCGGGGCCGACGACGACAACACCGAGGCCGGCCCGCCGGAAAGCACGACCGCTATCGGCGCGAAGTCTGCAACGAAGGCAGCATCGACCCTGTTGAAGGGATGAACCTCGGAATAGACGCCCGCCTCGCGAACCCGGCGGGCGATGAGTTGCGTAACCTGACTGCCGAAATCGACGATCAGGACCCGTTCGCTCACCGGCGGTCCTCCAGGCGTGCGGACACGGTGCGGGCCAGCAGCTTGATCTCGGTGCGCAGGTCCTCGACCAGCTCGCTGCGTCCCGCCCGCAGCTCGTCGCGCATCTGCAGGAGCGCCGAATCCAGGCTCGCGATATGCCGGCGGGTCGTTGCGTCCAGGCCTCCCTGCTGCCTGGTTTCGAGCAGCCGGCGCAACAGCGCCTGGGTCTCGATCTGCTCTTCCGCGAGCCGTGCATGGGCGGCTTGGCTGGTGCTCAACTGTTCGGCGAGCCCGCCCAACGTCTCCGACAATGCCTCGAGATTGCGGTTCACCGAATGGCGACCCTCTTCCGCCCGTCCGACGATCCGGCGCAGGTCCTCCAGATTCTCCGCCGTCGTTTCCAGCAGGGCCTGGATGTAGGTCGGCACCGAATGGTCCCCGTCGGCAAAGCCCGTGCCGCTGGAGCCGAGACGGGTGAGCGAG
>JAJECZ010000061.1 GCA_022821735.1 Alphaproteobacteria bacterium
GAAGCTCGCCGAGGTCATGCCCCGGACCGCGGAAATCGTCGCCGAATGGGACGGCGCAGAACTGCCGGGCGAAGAGGCCTATGCAACGGTGGTCGAGGAAATCCGGGCCGCCTACGGGGACAGGACCGTCGCGGCGGCGGCGATGCGGCTTAATTACGAGATCAGCGGCTTCCGAAGCATGGTGATGCGCACCGGCCGAAAGATCCGCCGCATTGCCGGACCGCCCTACAAGGAAGCCTTGATCGGGCTCGATGAGCGCTGGGGCGACATCGCCTACTGGCGCGCCATCAAGGCCTCGGCCGGGCCCTACACCACCCGCTACCTGCTGGCGGCCGTCGATCTCGAACGGAAATGGGACGGCAGCATCGGTACCGCCCCGCCCGAGCGCACCATCTATATCGACTATCTGGAGCGCACCTTCTGGATCAGCTTCTGGGTGCTCGCCTGGTGCATCGCCATCGGCTATCCGATGGCCTATCTCATCGCCACCACCGGCCGGCGTCTGTCGCGGATCCTGCTGGCGCTGGTACTGCTGCCCTTCTGGACCTCGCTGCTGGTGCGCACGGCGGCCTGGGTCGTGCTGTTGCAGAACAAGGGGGTCGTGAACGACTCCCTGCTTTATGCGGGCCTTACCGATGAACCGCTCACGCTGATATTCAACCGGACCGGCGTCTATGTCGCGATGGTCCACATCCTGCTTCCCTTCCTGGTGCTGCCGCTCTATGCGGTGATGCGGAACATTCCGGCGAGCCAGATGCGCGCCGCCTCCTCGCTCGGCGCGAAGCCGGTCGCGGCGTTCCTGTCCGTCTATCTGCCGCAGACCCTGCCGGGGCTCGGCGCCGGCTGCATCCTGGTCTTCATCCTCTCGCTCGGCTTCTACATTACGCCGGCGCTCATCGGCGGTGCGTCCGACCAGATGCTGAGCTACCTGATCGCAGAGTTCGCAACCCGGACCGGCAATTGGGGCATGGCGAGCGCCATAGCGATCCTGCTGCTGCTGAGCGTGGCCGCGCTCTATCCGGTCTATCGCGGCCTTGTGCGCGGCGCGGCCGGGTTCCGGTTCGGATAGGCGGACCGCATGGCGCTTCCGGTCAACGCCACCCGCGGCCAGCATGTCTGGTACTGGTGCTTGCGCCTCATTTGCGCCTTCGGCTTCCTGTTCCTGATCGGCCCCATTGTCATCGTCGTGCCGATCTCCTTCAGCGCGGGTAGTTTCCTCAGCTATCCGCTGCCCGGCTTCTCGATGCGCTGGTACGATGCGGTGGTCGAGCCCTTCCCCTGGATGTTCGCGCTCGAGAACAGCCTGATCGTCGCCGTCTCGACGACGATCATCGCCACCGCGCTCGGCACGCTCGCTGCCTACGGCCTCACGCGCGCGGACTTTCCGGGCAAGCCCCTCGTCTTCGGGCTCCTGATCTCGCCGCTCGCCGTGCCGCTCGTGATAACCGCGCTCGGGCTCTACTTCTTCTTCGCCAGGGTCGGGCTGGTGCAGACCCATATCGGGCTGATTATCGCCCATGTCGTGCTGGCGGTGCCCTTTGTGGTCATCACCGTTTCCGCGACGCTCAAGGGCTTCGACTGGAACCTCGTGCGCGCGGCCGAGAGCCTCGGTGCACCGCCGCTCGCCGCCTTCTTCCAGGTGACGCTGCCGCTCATCCTGCCGGGCGTGCTTGCCGGCGCGGTGTTCGCATTCGTCACCTCGCTCGACGAGGTGATCGTCGCGCTCTTCGTCAGCGGCCCGGCACAGATAACCCTGCCCCGCCAGCTTTTCACGGGGCTGCGCGACCAGCTCGACCCTTCGATTGTTGCGATCGCGACGATTCTGATAGCCTTCTCGCTGGCACTTCTGGCGGTCGTCGAACTGCTGCAGTGGCGAAGCGCCCGGCAGCGTTCCCGGCGGGAGGAGTAAGTGCGGCGCGCAAGGGGAGGAGAGCCGCTTGCGCGCCACGGTCCGGACCCGGTAGCCGGATGGTCAAGACAATTTGCAAATGCCGTTCGCGGCGGAAAGGAGGATGAGCCATGAATACCATCGGGAGGAGTTTCAAACCCCTTTTCGCGGTCGCTGCGGCGCTGGGCGTGCTGTCCGGAGCCGCCGAAGCCCGCGACTTTACCATTGCAAGCTGGGGTGGCAGCTACCAGGAAGCGCAGCGCGACGTCTATTTCACCCCCTTCAGCCAGGAATCCGGCATCGCCTTCCTGGAAGACGTCTATCTGGGCGGTTGGGCCCAGTTCCAAGCCATGCAGGATACGGGGCAGATCCCCTGGGATGTCGTGCAGGTCGAGACCTCGGAGCTTGTCCGGGGCTGCGAGGAGGGCGTGTTCGTCCAGCTCGACTGGTCGAAGCTCCTGCCCAAGGAAGACATGCTGCCCGACGCCGTCACCGATTGCGGTGTGGGCAATCTCGTCTGGTCGGTGGTCATCGCCTACAATGCCGACACGATAAGCAAGGCGCCCGCATCGCTCGCTGATTTCTGGGACACGAAGACCTGGCCCGGCAAGCGCGGCATGCGCAAGGGGCCGAAGCTGAACCTCGAATATGCGCTGCTGGCCGGAGGCGTCGCGCCCGCGGACATCTACAAGGTCCTCAACACGCCGGAGGGCGTGGACCGGGCTTTCGCCAAGCTCGACGAGGTGAAGCCGCTGGTGCAGTGGTGGGAAGCAGGCGCCCAGGCGCCGGAATGGCTGGCGGCGGGCGATGTCGAACTGAGCGTCGCCTATAACGGCCGGATCACCAATGCCCAGAAGGAAGGCAAGAACCTCCAGATGATCTGGGACGGGACGGTCTATGCCATCGACTCCTGGGCCATCATCGAGGGCGCGCCGAACCAGGACGCCGCATACGCCTTCGTCAAGTTCGTGACCGACCCCGGCCGCCAGGCCGCCTTCACCAAGGCCTATGCTTACGGGCCGACGCACAAGGAAGGCGTCGCCATGGTCGATCCGGAGCGGGCGATGAGCCTGCCGGCGGGCGACAATCTGGCGACCGGCCTGTTCGGCGGCAGCCAGGAGGCGATCGACTTCTGGGTCGATTACCAGGAAGAGCTGACCGAGCGCTGGAACCGCTGGGTGGCGCAGAACTGAGCTTGCGGCGGCGGATGCGGGCCTGCCCGGCCCGCGTTCCGTCGCCGGCGAGATCGCTCAAGCCGGCCGGAGCACGAAGTCGAAGCGGCCGCGCCAGGTGCCGGCGGCGGTCCGGTCGAGGCGCAGCAGCAACTCCTCCCTGAAGATGGAATCGCGGGCGTTGGCCTCGCCGAGGTCCGGGAAATAGACCTGCGTGGTAAGCGGGCGCGTTGCCTTGCCCTGCAGCTTCACATGGATATGCGGGGTGCGGCCCGTATAGCGGCCCGGCCGGGTCGTCAGGAAACGGAATGCGCCGGCCGCGTCGGTGAACTGGTGGCCGCGATAGCGGAAGCCCCGGTTGTCGTAGCGCCCGCGCTCGTCGCTGTGCCAGATGTCGATGACGGCGCCAGGCACGGGCCGGCAGTCCGGTGCAAGCACAAGGCCTTCGAAGACCAGCAAATCTCCGCCTGCGCCCGGCTCTCGAAGATCGACGCGGCGCGGCGTGGCGGGCGTGTAGAACGGCCCCGCCGTCTGCGGGCGCGTTCCGGGCGTGCAGTTCAGAGGCAGTACAAACCCAAGCCCGCGATCCGCGACCGCGCCAGCAGGGACATATCCCAGAAGCGTCGAACGCGCGGAGGCCAGCAGCGGCATCACCGCCGCGCTCGCCAGCCCGGTCAGCACCGACCGCCTCATCGCCCTGGGTAACAGCATCGCGCGAGGGTAGCCCATTCCGGCTCCTGCGCGAATTCCTCTGCAGGAAAAGCCGCCTCCCGCGTTGGGAAGGCGGCCGTTTCGTCCTGGATTCAGGCGAACCTAGTCGCCCACATGGATTACATCGCCAAACGTCACCCAACGCTCGCCGTCGAAACGGGCGAGCTGCTCAGACTGGATCGGGTAGAAATCGTCGGGCGCGGTGTTGATCGTGATTCCCGGCATGATCATCGGCAATTCAACACCCTTCATGTTCGCTGCGCACGCCATGATGCCTTCGCGAGACAGTTCCTCGCAGGTGTCGAGCAGGTGATGCATGAGCTTGGACACATTATACGCATATGCGTAGTTGGCGTCCGTCATGTCGGAGCCCGGCATGTGCTTCTCCATGAAGCCGACCCACTCCTTGTAGCCCGGATCGTCTTTCCACTGCGGGTCCACCGGATCCTTTACGTAGAGTGCCGTAATAAGGCCCTTGGAGCATTCCAGGCCGGCCGGCGTCAGCGTCGCGCCCACCGAGGAGGACACGTTATTCAGCAGATGCACGGGCTTCCACTCGATCTCGCAGGACTTGCGGATCGCCTGGGCAGCGAATTTCGGGATCGTGATGTTGAAGAAGACATTGGCGCCGCTATCCTTCATCGCCACGATCTGGCTGTCCACCGTCGGGTCGGTGACCTCGTAGGGCAGCATGGAGACGACGAGTTCGTCCGCCTTGTCGCCGAGGCCGTGCAGGAAGCCGTCGCGATAGTCCTTCCCGTAGTCGTCGTTCTGGAACAGGACCGCGATCTTCGGGTCTTCGACATTCTCGAGCACGTATTTCGCGTAGATCTCGCCCTCGACGTCGTAGGTCGGCTGGAAGCCCATAGTCCAGGGGAACTTGTCCGGCTGGCCCCACTTGCTGGCGCCCGTGGCGAGGAAGAGGTGCGGCACCTTCTTCGCGTTCACATAGCGGTGGATGGCGGAGTTGGTCGGCGTGCCCAGCGTCTGAAAGAGGAGGGCCACCTGCTCCTGCTCGACCAGCTTGCGTACCTGCTCGACCGTACGCGGCGGGCTGTAGCCGTCATCCAGCGAGATGAAGTCGATCTGGCGCCCCTGCACGCCGCCCTCGGCATTCACCATCTCGAAATAGGCGGCGATGGTCTTGCCGATGGTGCTGTAAACCGAGGCCGGGCCCGAATAGGGGTTGGTGTTGCCGATCTTGATCGTGGTGTCGGTGATGCCGGTCATGTCGGCGGCTTGGGCCGTCCCGGCGAGCAGCGCTGCCGCCGCTGCGGCAGCGAGCATTTTCCTGATGCGCATGAGTCGATTTCTCCCTTTCGTTGAGAAGTGGCTCTACCGGCCGGCGGCCGATTTGCGTTTCCACCACGCGAAACCGCGTTCCACGGCTCCCCAGACCCCGAACGGCACGAAGTATATCGCCAGGATCAGGAAGATGCCGAAGATCGCCCAGGGCGGAGGCACGAACGGATAGGCGCGGCTGATGTCCTGGGCGAAATTGGGTACGAAGACCAGGAACAGCCCGCCGAAGATCACGCCCGGAATCGACACGATGCCGCCGACCACGGAACCGACCAGAAGGTTGACCGCGAGGAAGAAGTTGAAGGCGTCGGGCGCCACGAACTCTGTGACGAAGACGCTGAGCGCGCCCGCGATGCCCGTGTACATGGCACTGATGCCGAAGGTCGTCGTCTTGTAGAGGGCAGTGTTGATGCCCATGGTGCTGGCCGCGATGGGATTGTCGCGGATCGCCATGATCGCCCGGCCCGACCGGCTGTGCAGCAGGCACCAGGCGACGATCATCAGCAACACCATAACCGCGAGCGTCACATAGTAGAGCGACTGGTCGGCGCTCAGGCCCTCGATCAGCGGCTCGGGCTTCGGCACGAACAAGCCCTGCACCCCGCCCGTCCAGTGCTCGAAGGCGTCGAACTTGAGCAGTTGCGGCGTCGCCACGGCGAAGGCGAAGGTCGCGAGCGCGAGATACAGTCCCTCCAGGCGGAGCGCGGGCAGGCCGAACAGGAAGCCGACCGCGAACGCCACCAGCGCGGCAACCGGCAGGGTGGCGTAGTGGTTCCACTCGAAATGGTAGAGCAGGATCGCCGCCGTGTAGGCGCCGACGGCGTAGAACGCGCTGTGGCCGATGGAGAACTGGCCATTGTAGCCGGTCAGGATGTTCAGCCCGAGCAGCGCGATGCCGTAGGCCATCGCCTGGGTGAACTGGAAGCTGGTGAAATCCGAGACGAGATGCGGCACGACCGCGGCGAACAGCACCGCCGCGCCGAAGCCGGCCAGCAATTGCGGCGTGACGGGATTCGGACGGTCCGCCGCCATCAGACCCTCCGCACCACAACGCGGCCGAACAGCCCGGCCGGCTTGAAGACGAGCACGCCCACGATCAGGATGAGCGCAAAGGTGAGCTTGAGCTCGGAGCCGCCCGGCACATACTGCCCGACCCAGTTCTCCAGCACGCCGACCACGAGCCCGCCCAGCACCGCACCGCCGGGGCTGGACACGCCGCCCAGCAGCGCGCCGGCGAAGCCGTAGAGCAGTACGCCCGCCATCATGTTCGGCTCCAGATAGACGATGGGCGCAACGAGGATGCCTCCAACGGCCCCGATGGACGCCGCCAGGCCCCAGCCGAGCGCCAGCATCCAGCCGACCGAGACGCCGACCATCCGCGCCGAGTCCGGGTTGGCGGCGGCGGCGCGCATGGCGAGTCCCACCCGCGTAAAGCGGAAGAAGGCGAAGACCAGCGCCAGCACGCCCAGCGTGAGCGCGATGACGCCCAGATGATGCGGGCCGATCAGCGTGGACTTGAAGCCGAGGTCCTCGGGGAAGAGGCTCGGGAACGGCTTGATGGTGAACTCCCAGATCCAGCCCGCCACGGCGTTGAAGATCACCAGTAGCCCGATGAACACGATGATCTGGTTGAGCACCGGTGCGTTCTCGACCGGCTTCACAATCACCCGCTCGATGACGACGCCGGCCAGGAAGGAAATGCCGACCGCAAGCAGGAAGGCCAGCCAGACCGGCGCGCCGAGCCCGACCAGCGTCCAGGCGACATAAGTCGAGAACATCGCCATCTCGCCTTGGGCGAAATTGAAGTGGTCGGTGGCCTGGTAGATCATCACCACGGCCAGCGCGACGCAAGAATAGATCGACCCGATGGCGAGGCCGGCGAGCGTCAGTTGCAGGAAAAGGTCCATCTTCGGGCGTGCGCTTTCAGTAGCCGAGATAGCTGCGGCGGACGTCTTCGTCATCGCGCAGCAGGCTGGATTCGCCGCCCATCACCACCCTGCCCGTTTCCAGCAGATAGGCGTGGTCGGCGAGTTCGAGCGCGATGCTCGCATTCTGCTCCACCAGCAGCATGGAGGTGCCTTCGCGTTCGCGGATGCGCGCCATGATCTCGTAGATCTCCTGCACGATCAGGGGCGCGAGGCCGAAGGACGGCTCGTCGAGCAGCATGAGCTTCGGGCGCAGCATCAGCGCGCGGCCGATGGCAAGCATCTGCTGTTCGCCGCCGGAGAGCGTGCCCGCCTGCTGGCGGCGACGCTCGCCGAGCCTCGGGAAATAGCCGTAAACGCTTTCCATGTCCTCCGCGATGTCGGCCTTGTTCTTGCGCGTGTAGGCGCCGAGTTGCAGGTTTTCCTCGACCGACTGGCGCACGAAGGTGCCCCGGCCTTCCGGCACATGCGCGATGCCGAGCCCGACGACGCGCTCGGTGGAGAGGCCGGACAGGTCCTGCCCGTCGAACACGACCTCGCCGTCCGTGCGCACCATGCGGCAGATGGCGCGGAGCGTCGTGGTCTTGCCTGCGCCGTTCGCGCCGAGGATCGCCGTGATCGACCCCTCGTCGAGTACGAAATCAACCCCGAACAGCGCTTGGGTCTGGCGGTAATAGGCTTCCAGTCCCCGGACCTCCAGAAACGCCATCAGTGCGCCGTCCCGAGATAGGCTTCGATGACCTTGGGGTCGCGCTGCACCTCTTCCGGCGTGCCGTCGGCGATCTTGCGCCCGAAGTCTATGGCAACGACCTTGTCCGACACCTGCATGACCAGGCTCATATGGTGCTCGACCAGGAGGATGGTGATGCCGCGCTCGTCCCGGATCTGGCGGATCTGCCCCATCAGGTGGTCGAGTTCTTCGTGGTTGAGCCCGCCTGCCGGCTCGTCGAGCAGCAGGAGTTCCGGTTCGCCGGCGAGCGCGCGCGCCAGCTCCACCCGCTTCTGGTAGCCGAAAGGCAGGCCGCCGACCGGCGTGTGCGTGAATTCCGCGAGTTCCATGAACGCGATCAGCTCCCGCGCGCGGGCCATAAGCCCGGCCTCCTCCCGGCGCACCCAGGGCAGGCGGAAGGCATTGGACACATAGTCGCTGCCGGTGCGCGAATGCCCCCCGATCATGACGTTGTCGAGCACGGAAAGCGTCGGGAAGAGCGCCAGGTTCTGGAAGGTGCGGCCGATGCCGAGCGAGGCGATCCGGTTCGCCGGCAAGCCCAGAAGCGAGCGGCCCTTGAACAGGATCTCGCCCGCGTTCGGCGTGTAGAGCCGCGAGAGGCAGTTGAAGAGCGTCGTCTTGCCGGCGCCGTTGGGGCCGATCAGCCCGACGATCAGGTCCTTCGGAATGTCGAAGGACACGCCGTCCAGCGCCACGATGCCGCCGAAGTGCACCGCGACATCGCGGACTTCGAGAACCGGCTGGCCCAATGCTGTCCCCCCACCCGTGCGGCCCAGGGACCGCTTGCGGGGGCAGCCTTTAGCAGATGCGCCCGGCGCCGACAACGCCCGGCCGGGAGCCTCACTCCTCGGCAGCGGCGGCGGCTTCCGATTCCTGCAATTCCAGCAGCACGTCTTCCGTATGCTGGCCGAGCGCGGGCGCGGTGGCCTCCGGCGCGCCGGACACCAGCGGCGGCGCCCCGGCCGGGTTCGGCACCGGCCAGGGGCGGTCCCCGCCGGGCTGCTCCAGCCAGGAAATCAGGCCCGTCGCCGCCGTCTGCGGATGCGCGGCGAACCCGGCATAATCCTGGACGGCCTCGTTCTGGAGGCCGGCTTCGGTCAGGCATTCCTGCCAGTGCGCCGTCGGCTGCGCCTCGATATGCGCCGCGACCGCTGCATTGAGCTCTTCGGCATGTTCGGACCGTCCCGCCGTGTCGGCGAAGCGTGGGTCGGCCGCAAGGTCGGCGCGGTCGATCAGCCCGCAGAGCGCCTGGAAGTCGCTCGTCTTCAGGACGACGAGGTGCAACCAGCCATCGGCCGTCCGGAACACGCCCGAAGGCGAGGTCGGCATGCCCATCGGCCGGCCTTCCATCAGGGTCGCGGACATGCGCACCGCCTGGAGGTTGGCGGCGGCCGCCATCAGGCTCGAATCGATGAAGCGCGCGCGCCGCTCGTCGCGCTGCGCATAGATGGCCGCCGCCACCGCCTGGTGGGTGTAGAGCGCGGTGGACATGTCCACGATGATCGGGTTGGCGCGGTGCGGAACGCCGTCATGGCCCCGGTTCTCGAAGGTGAAGCCGGTGAACGCCTGCAACACCGGGTCCATCGCCGGCTTGGCGCTGAGCGGGCCGGTCTGCCCGAAGCCCGACACCGAGACATAGACGATGCCGGGCGCGAGCGCCTTCACCGCCTCAAAACCGAAGCCGAGCCGCGCCGCCACCCCCGGCCGGAAGCCCTCCATGAAGACGTCCGCCGTGCGCACCAGCCGGCGCAGCTTCTCCTTGTCCTCCGCCTGCTTGAGGTCCAGCACAATGCTGCGCTTGCCGAGATTGCCGATGACGGAGAACTCCGTGTGGCTGCCGTAGCGGGGCCCGAGCACGCGCGCCCAGTCCCCTTCGGGCGGCTCGACCTTGACGACGTCGGCGCCGTATTGCGCCAGCAGCATGGCGCAGTAGGGCCCGGCGATCCCCTGGCTCAGATCGACGACGCGCAGCCCCGCATAGGGCTTCTCATGGCTCATGGCCGCGGGCCTCCTCCCCCTCTGCCGCTGCCCGCCAGTCTGGGCCGGCGCCGCTCCCGCCGTCAACGCCGCACGGCGCGCCGCCGCAAATTCCCCTCTCCCCGCTTGCCTCTTTTGTCATGCCCGGCCGCCCGGCGTCCCTCATCCTGAGTAGCGCCGGCCTTCGTCCTGCGAAGGCCGGTGCGTATCGAAGGACGGCTGCCGGCGGTTCGGGGCGGTCCCCTTCGACCAGCTCAGGACAGGCTTTCGATACGCCTCCCTCCGGTCGGCTACTCAGGATGAGGGTTGGAGGCGCAGTCGCTACTCGGGATTCGGGGTGGGACAGGCCCGCTTGACTTCGCGTTCTATGTTCTCTATATATTCCTTTCAACTAAGAAAACATACGGGAAAGGCCATGACCTGACCGACCGGCGGCGGCTGGCGCCGCGCTTGCGCAACACTCGATCCGAAGGCGTGGGGGCCGGCGGCCGGAGCCCTCGCCGACAGACAGGCGAGGTGCGGCCGGGCGGCGCGGTGTGGCGGTCGGTTTCGGCCGGAACCGGAGGAGGAAAAGGACCGACGATGGACGAATCGATGGACGGATCGACGGACGGATTGCCGGAGCGGAGGCGGGGCCGGGCGGTGAGCGAAGACCTGCGGGCGGCGGCGGTGGCGGCGGTGCTGCGCGAGGGCATGAGCAACCGCGCGGCGGCGCGCCGGTTCGGTCTGGCGCGCAGCAGCGTCGACGGCTGGGTGAAGCGCTTTCGCGAGCGCGGCCATGTGCGGTCCGACCCGAAGGGCGGGCGCGCCTCGCGGATCGAGCCGCACCGCGAGCGCATCCTGCGCATCCTGGCGGCGCGGCCGGGGCTTTCCATGTACGGGCTGCGCGACGCGCTCGCCGCCGAGGGTCTGGAATTCCACCCGACCACGGTGCAGCGCTTCCTGAGGCGCCACCGCCTGGAACGCGAGCGCCGCCTCGCCCGGCAGCGCCGCGAGCGCGGGCGCAAGCGGTGGACGGAGCGGTAGGGCCGGGGCAGGCCCCGACGGTTCGTCCCGCTCTCCACCGGCTGCGGCGGCATCGGGAGCCGTGGATGGACCCCGGCTCGGGGGCCGGGGTGACGGTTGTGGGGTAGGCCGCGCACCCTCTCCTCATCCTGAGTAGCGGCCGCGCCAGCGGGCGCGTATCGAAGGACCGCCCCACGCCCGGCGGCCATGAACCCGAACCGGCAGGCCCCGGCACACTGCATCGCGAAGGCCCGGCTTCGAGCGCCCGCCCGGCGCGCATTGACCGCGCCCGGCTGCCGGCCTATGTGGAGGCCCCGGCGGCGCGGTGGGAGAGTGGCTATCCATCGGACTGCAAATCCGCTTACACCGGTTCGAATCCGGTCCGCGCCTCCAAGCCCTCGCCAAGCCCGCAAAGGGCCGCTATAAGGGCGCCCGTTCGGGTCTGTTCCGCGGTAGCTCAGTGGTAGAGCGGTCGGCTGTTAACCGATTGGTCGTAGGTTCGAATCCTACCCGCGGAGCCATCCCTTGCCCGGCAATTCACGCAAACGCTTCGTACAAGGCGTCCACCAGCGCGCCGAGGCGGGGGCTGATGCCGGGGCCGGAATGCATGCGGTTGGGCGCGTAGGCGAAGCCGAGGCCCGCGTCCGGGTCCGCGAAGCCGATGGCGCCGCCCGCGCCGGTGTGCCCGAAGGCGCGCGGGCTCGGCCCCATCGCCAGGTGCCCCGGCAGGCCGAGCGCGAAGCCGAGCGCCATCCGGCGGGTGTGCCCCAGCAGGTCTTCCCTGCCGAACCACTGCTCGGCGGTGGCCTCCGCCAGCACGTCCGCGCTCAACAGGCGTTTGCCGTCGAGGACGCCGCCTGCGGCCAGGCCGTCGAATAGCCTTGCGACGCCCCGCGCGGTGCCGATGCCGTTGATCGAGGGGATTTCCGCGCTGCGGAACCGCTCCGTGTTGAAATCCTCCGCCGGCACCTGCGCCATCGCCCGATACATGAGGGAGTCCGGGTCCGAGCGGTCGAACAGCGTGCCGGCGGTCTCGCCGAAGAACTCCGCGCACCGGTCGTGGTGTTCCGGCGGCAGGCCGATCCAGTAGTCGATGCCGGGCGGCCCGCAGACCTCCTCGGCGAGGAAACGCCCGAGGCTCCGCCCGTCGGTGCGCCTTATCAGCTCGCCGACGAGGTAGCCCAGGGTCACGGAATGGTAGGCGCGCGACCTGCCCGGCGCAGACAGCGGCGCCTGCGCGGCCAGAGCCCTAGTCATCGAGTCCCAGTCGTAGGCCGCGCCGTCGGGCATGGCCTGCGTAATCGCCGCCAGGCCGGCGCGGTGGTCGAGGACCCACCGGACCGGGATGGCAGCCTTGCCGGCGGCCGCGAATTCCGGCCAGTAACGCGACACCGGCTCGTCCCAGCCGATCAGGCCGCGGTCCACCGCCATCGCGGCGCACAAGGCCGTCACCGCCTTGGCAACCGACATCATGCAGACCAGCGTGTCCTCCGCCCAGGGGCGCGTGCGGGCGCTGTCGGCGAAGCCGCCCCAGAGGTCGATGACCGGCTCGCCGTTCAGCGTCACGGCGACGGCCGCACCGGCCTCGCCGCGCGAGCGGAAATTCTCCGCGAACGCATCGGCCACCCCGGCGAATCGCCCCTCGCAACGGCCGTCGACACGCACGCCGTCCGCTACTTGCATTCCCTGCCCCCGTCGATGACCTCGATCAGCGCCGGCCAGTAGGCGTCGCCGAAGCCCGCGGCGACGGCGCGCTCCAGCAGGCCGTGCGCCGCGTCCATGCCCCCGAGCGTCATCCCCAGCGACTCCTTCAGTTCCATCGCATAGTCGAGGTCCTTCAGCATGTAGCGGGTCGGGAACCTGCCTTCGGGGAAGCGGCCCGGCAGCAGGGCCGTCATGCCGTGCCGGCGGAGCGCGAAGCTGTCGCAGCCGTGGCTGAACGCCTCGAACAGGCGCTCGCCGTCCACGCCCGCCCGGCGGCCGAGCAGCAGCGCCTCGGCGAGCGCGG
>JAJECZ010000477.1 GCA_022821735.1 Alphaproteobacteria bacterium
GCACCCTCCCGGGCGCAGAGCAGCGCGGTCGCGCGCCCGATGCCGTTCCCGCCCCCGGTAATCAGCGCCGCCTTGCCCGCCAGCATTCCCGCCATGTCTTCGACTCCCCGTTCCGCTATTCCGTTCCGCCCGTCAGGACGCCATGTAGCCGCCGTCGACATTGTAGGTGGCCCCGGTGACGAAGCCGGAGCGGTCGGAGCAGAGCCAGCAGACCATCTCGGCGATCTCCCGCGCCTCGCCCATGCGCCGCGCCGGCACCAGGGCCATGAGCTCGTTGCCCCGCCGGGACATGACCTCGCGCGTCATGTCGGTGGCGATGAAGCCGGGGCAGACGGCGTTCACGCGGATATTGTCGGTCGCGTATTCGATGCCGGCGGTGCGCGTGAGCCCGGAGACGCCGTGCTTGGCCGCCACATAGCCCGACGAGGTCGGCAGGCCCGCGAGCCCCGCGATGGAGGAGGTGTTGACGATGGCGCCGCCGCCCGTCTCCAGCATGCGCGCGATCTCGCTCTTCATGCATAGCCACACGCCCTTGAGGTTGACCTCGATCATCCGGTCGAACCCCTCCTCCGACCAGCTATGCGTCCGTTTGGCGTTGTTGCCGACATTGATCGGCGCGATGCCGGCATTGTTGAAGGCGCAGTCGATCCGCCCGAACGCCTCCACGGTCGCCTCGACCATCGCCTCGACCTGTTCGGCGTCGGACACCTCGACGGAGAGCGCAATCGCTTCGCCGCCAGCCTCGCGGATCATGGCGGCGGTTTCCTCGGCCCCTTCGAGATTGAGATCGGCCGCCGCCACCCGCGCGCCCTCCTCGGCGAAGAGCAGCGCCGTCGCCCGCCCGATACCGTTCGCACCCCCGGTAATCAGCGCCGCCTTGCGGTCCAGCATTCCTGCCATGTCCCGGTCTCCCCCTTCCGCTTGGACGTCCTGGCCAGCATAGCGCGCCGCGCCATGCGTCACGATAGGTCATGTTCCGAGGGGCCGTTGCCGGAACCGCCGTTCCGGAGGCCCGGATCGGCCAGCATTTCCTCAAGCGCGTAAAGCGTCCTTTGCGGGACTCTCTCCAAGGGATAGTAGCGCCCCACCGCCTCAAGCGCGGCGGCGCTCTCCGTGAAGTTCAGGTAGCGCAGGAGGAAGCGCACATCGTCCGCATCGCGGGAGTCGTCCCCGATGCGCATGGCCAGACATTTCATCGCCAACAGGTATTCGGGCGCGGCCGTCATGATCCGCAGATGAGGAAGATCCAGGTACGGGCGGAAGTCGGGATGTTCGCCCAGATATCCCTTGACGGCATCGTTGAGCCAGTCGCCGGAGACGCCGTACTCGAGGGCGACGCTTCGCGCCGCCTCCCTTACTTCCCTGGCCGGACGGAAGAAGGCGTCCATGCCCTTTGTCGATTCGCGCACATCGAAAACCTGGCACATGACCGCCCCGCCGACCAGATACACCTCGCCTGTGATCCCCCTGCGCCCGAGTTCCTCGCTCAACTGCCCGAAGAGGGTCTCGATGTCCCGTTTCGACAGCTCCTCCATCAGACGCGGTCTCCCGGGACGGAATCGACAAACAGGTTCCGGCGCCGGTATGGCGGCGGCGACCGGGTCATTAGGTACAGCCGCATCGGTGCGCTCCTGAAGGCGTTGGCGAACCACGGCTCCTTCAGCGGCGGGACATCCCTTGTCCATCCCGGAGGCGCCACGCCATTCAGGGACACGCATGCATACTCGATCATCGCGCACACATAGTTGGCGTCCAGAGGCGGCAGGCTCGCTTCCGGCGGTCGGCGCAGCGCTTCGGTCAACTGCTCTCCGGTGAGCCCGGCCAGAAGATCGTGGATCGTCGCGAGCGCATAGGAGCGCTTCCCGGGATTCTCCGCGAGCGCCCGGAAAGCCGTCTGGAATTTCTCCTCGACGGGGGGAAACAGTCGATTCAGGACCCAGTTCGATACCGTCATGCCGGCCTCTTCCGCCCGGGCGCGGATTCGCGCTTTGTCATCGGGGCTGACACGAATCTGGAGCTGGTCCGTCTTGTTCATGGCCGAGTCGATTGAGCGATTTCACCACATCTGTCAATACAGCGTATTGACAGGTAACTCCGCGCAAGTGTCAACACCCGTTGTGCGACAGGAGGCCCAACAGCCGCCCGGCGGAGAAGGAAGCATCATTCCGGCGGCAAGAACGGGCCGCGGCTCACGACTCGCGCAGCGCCGGGGCGGCGGGCTGGCCGAGCAGGCGCCATGTCCCGAGGAAGCCGAACAGCGCCGTCACCGCGACCGCCGCGAACGCCGTAGCCGCTGCCGTCACGACGGGCGCGGTCCAGGCGATGTCCATGACCCTCTCCAGCAGCACATAGCCGGCGGCGAGGCCGAGCAGCGAGCCGAGCAGCGCCGCCACGCCGCCGAGCATGGCGAACTCCAGCATGTAGCTGCGCACGAGGTCGGCCCGGGTCGCGCCCAACACCTTGAAGACCACCGCGTCGCGCTGGCGGCGGCGCCGGCCGGCGGCGATGGCGCCGGCCAGCACGGCGAGGCCGGCCGCCAGCCCGACCGCGGCGACGAGACGGATCGCGACGCCCATCTGCGCCACCAACTCCGTCACAAGCGCGAGCGCGTCCTTCACCCGGATCGCCGAGACATTAGGGAGCGCTGTGGCCATGGCGGCGGTCAGGTTCGCCTCGGCCTCCGGCGGCGTGCGGACGGTAGCGATATAGGTCTGCGGCGCGCGCTCCAGCGCGCCCGGCGCGAAAATCGTGGTGAACTGCATCCTGAGCGTCCGCCAAGCGATGCGGCGCAGATTGGCGACCTCCGCCTCGACGGTGCGTCCGAGGATGTTGAAACCGATCCGGTCTCCCGGCCGGAGGCCGAAGGCATGGGCCAGATTGGCGTCGAAGGAGACGAGCGGCGGCCCCCGATAGTCGGCCGGCCACCAGTTTCCGGCCACGATCTCCGTCCCCTCCGGCTGCTCTGCGGACCAGGTGAGGCCGCGCTCGCCGCGGATCGCCCAGCGCGCGTCCTCGGGTACCTGCGCCTCCGCCGCCGGCACGCCGTCGATCGAGGCGATGCGGGCGCGCAGATGCGGCGTGCGCCGGTCCAGCACCGCGCCGGGCGTCTCCGCGATGACGGCGTCGAACCGCGCCGCCTGGTCCGGCTGGATGTCGATGAAGAAATGGGTCGGCGCATCGGCCGGGATCTCTTCGCTCAACTGGCGGGACAGCCCCTCCTCCACCGAGGCGACGGCGACCAGCACGGTGACGCCGAAACCAAGCGACAGCAGGAGGCCCCCGGTCTCGCCGCCCGGCCGCGCGAGCGCCGCCAGCGCCCGGCGGAGCGCCCCCGGACCGGCGCTCTTCAGGCGGCGCGCAAGCCGCACGGTTGCCGTCGCCGCCGCGAAGAAGATGCCGTAGGCCGCGAGCGTGCCGGCCACGAACCAGAGCGCCAGCACCCGGTCCGGCGCGGTTGCGACCGCCAACGCGGCGAGCAGCGCTGCCAGCGTTGCGGACGCCAGAACTGCGGCAGGGCCGGCCCGTTCGCCGCCCGCCGCCTCGACATCGCGGAAGAGCGCAACCGGCGGGCGCCGGGCGGCGGCGGCAAGCGGCGGCAGGGAGAAGACGGCGGACGTAAGCGCCCCGAAGGCGGCCGCCAACAGAAGCGGCCCCGGATAGACGCCGAGCGCCAGATCGACGGGCAGATAGGTCTCCAGCAGCCCGACGAACAGGTAGGGCGCGGCCGCGCCCAGGGCGAGCCCGATGACGATGGCCAGCACCGTCATCGCCGCGATCTGGAGGCCGAATGTGAGGCCGATCAGCCGGGGCGTCGCGCCGAGGCAGCCGAGCGTTGCAATCGCCGGGCGGCGCGAGGCCAGATGCGCGCGCACCGCATTGGCGACGCCGATGCCGCCGATGATCGAGGCCGCGAGCCCGACCAGCGTCATGAACAGGGTGAGCCGCCGGATGGTCTGCCTGAGGCCGGGGGCGGCCGAGCCGATGCCCGTTACCCGCCAGCCCCGGTCGGCATAC
>JAJECZ010000441.1 GCA_022821735.1 Alphaproteobacteria bacterium
TCTACGCCAACGGTTTCGCCACCCTGGCGGTCGGCAAGGTACGATACGGACTGATGCTGCGCGAGGACGGCATCGCCTACGATGACGGCACGACGGCGCGGCTCGGCGAAAACCATTTCGTCATGACGACGACGACGGTGAACGCCGTTCTCGTGTTCCGCAACATGGAATTCGCCCGCCAGTGCCTGTGGCCCGGACTCGACGTCCATCTGATCTCGGTTACCGAACAATGGGCGCAGTTCGCCGTCGCCGGCCCCAAGTCGCGCGCGCTGCTGCGAAAGATCGTCGATCCGGAGCACGACCTCTCCAACGAGGCCTTCCCCTTCATGGCCTGCGGGGAGGTCGGCGTGTGCGGCGGCACCCCGGCCCGGCTGTTCCGCATCTCCTTCTCCGGCGAGCTGGCCTACGAAATCGCCGTGCCGGCGCGCTACGGCGAAGCCCTGATGGAAGCGTTGATGGCGGCCGGCGAGGAGTTCGGCGCAATCGCCTACGGCACCGAGGCGTTGGGCGTCATGCGGATCGAGAAGGGACATGCGGCGGCCAACGAGCTGAACGGCCAGACCACGGCGCGCATGCTTGGCATGCAGCGCATGGTGTCGAAGCGAAAGGACTGCATCGGCAATGTCCTGTCCGAACGGCCGGAGATGAACCGCGAGGACGGGCTGGAGATGATGGGCTTCCGGCCGGTCGACCGGTCGGAGGACCTGCCCTCCGGCGCGCATTTCCTGGCGCCGGGCGCCGAGGCGGCGACGGAAAACGACGAGGGCTGGATGACATCGGTCGCCTGGTCGCCGGAACTGGGCCACTCGATCGGCCTCGGGTTCATCCGCAACGGCCATGCCCGGGTCGGCGAAACGGTGCGCGCCTGGGACGGGGTGCGCGGCAGGGACATATCGGTCGAAATCGTCTCGGCGCATTTCCTCGATCCGGACGGGGAGCGGCTCCGTGGCTGAGTCCGCGTTCACGGTCCGCACACCGCTCGACGGCTACGCCGGGACCTTCGGCAATGTCGCACTGGCCGAGGCAGCCGGCCTGTCGCTGGTTTCTGCGGCCGTGCCCCACGGCGGGGACGACGCCTTCGCTGCGGCCCTGACCGCAGGATTCGGCGCCCTCCGCCCGGCGACCGGCGACTCGGCTCCGGGCGACCGGCTCGGGGCGCGAATCCTCGGCATGCAGCTGGACCAGATGTTCATCCTGTTCGAGGCATCCGATCCCGACAGAGCGGCTGAATTCGTGTCGGCGGCGCTCGGCTCGGCCGCCTATGTCACCGACCAGTCGGACAGCTGGGTCATGCTGAGCGCTGCCGGGTCCGGTGTCCGCGCCGCGCTGGAGCGCATCTGCCCCCTTGATCTCGCCGACGAAGCGTTCCCGGAAGGCCGGGTGGCGCGCACCGTTATGGAGCATCTGGCGGTCATTATCCTGCGCGACGGCGCCGACAGCTTCCTGTTGATGAGCCCGCGCTCCTCCGCCCGCTCTTTCCTGCATGCGGTGGAACTGTCGGTCCTGAACCTGTGGGAATAGCGATCCGGCGCCGGCGCGGCTTCGGGCCACCGGGGCGACGATCCCGGGCCTGGCCCGAAATGCAGTGCAATCCGAAACGGGTCCGCTCTAGCTCGTCTCGTACGGAAAACTGTCCAGGCGTTCGCAGCCGGTTTCGGTCACCAGTACCTGGGTTTCCAGCTTGACGCTTTCCGAACCCCTTTCGGCCACCAGGCTTTCGATACAAACAACCATCCCGGGCTCGAACTGCCCCGACATCGTCAGGTCGGACCAGTCGACATGGAGCGGCACCACAGGCCATTCATCCGCCATGCCGACACCGTGGACAGCCAGCGAATAGCGATAGGGCACGTGCCGCTCGGGGATTCGCCAGCTCTTCTCGTTGAACTCGACGAAGTCCATGCCGGGACGCACAAGGTACAGATTGTGCCGGACCTGGTCGAGCGCGGTCTCGTAGAGCCGGCGCTGCCGATCGGTCATGGGCGTGTAGCCGCAGGTCCAGGAACGCGAGACATCGGCGCAATATCCATAGGGTCCGATCATGTCGGTATCGAGCGAGATTATCTCACCGGCCCGGCATACCCTGTCCGAGCATTCCTGGTACCAGGGATTTGTGCGCGGACCTGCAGTAAGAAGCTTGGTCTCCAGCCAGTCGCCGCCGGAGCGGGCATTCTCGAAGTGGAGATGGGCCCAGAGCTCGCGCTCCGTCGCGCCGGGCAGGGAGTGGTCGTAGACGCGGGCCATGCCGGCCTCGCAGACGCGGATCGTCCAGCGCATCAGCTCGATCTCGTCTTCGGACTTGATCGACCGCGCGACCTCGGTAATCCGGGTGCCCTCGACATAGGTCAGACCGCGCGCTTCCAGCGCGTGCGTGCCGGCGCCGTCCAGCCGGTCGCAGGCAATCCGGCGGTTGCCACCACCGTGCAGGCGCACCAGCTCGGCAATCTCGTCGGCCCAGGCGGCCATCGCGGCCTCGGACCTGTCGCCCAGCGCCATGAACATCCATGGCCTTGCCGCGCGCAACTCATCGATGCCCGGCAGCCCCTCCGACTGCCTCATGCCATCCTTGAGTTCGAACATGATTGCCGGGCCGCCGGCGAATATCAGCGCGTAGCGCAGCGGGCTGTGCAGACACCAGACCTGCATGTTCGAGCAATCGAAGGCGTACCGGATATTGGTGGAGTCGTAGAGCAGCAACGCCGCGCAATCGGCAGCGGCGCACCGGTCGCGAAGCCGTTGCAGGCGATAGCAGCGGGCACGGTCCAGCACCTCCGGGGGCACCGGGCTCTTCAACGGCTTCTCGGCGCCCTCGGGGTTCAGATAAGTCGCCTTGCGGCCGTCCTTGAAGACAGGGTCGCGCTTCATGCTGGGCGTCGGCAGAGGCTGTGACGTCCCTTAGGCGTGAAGGTCGCACCGGGCCGGTCAACTGGGTATCTCGCCAGATCGATGACGTCTTCCATGGCCTGGAGCTCGGCACGTTGCCACGCCTCGGGTCCTATGGATTTGCCACCCTCCGAGCAATAGATTATCTATTTATGGACCATAAGTAGTTCTTTCGACAAAGCAGATGACAGGAACCCCTCTCAAACCGCTTCGGGCCTTCGAGGCAG
>JAJECZ010000452.1 GCA_022821735.1 Alphaproteobacteria bacterium
GAAGGCGCTGGTCGGCGGCGGCGGGGCGGACAAGGCGCAGGTGCAATACATGGTCCGCCTGCTCCTGCCCGGCTGCGATCCCGCGGGCGCGGACGCCGCCGATGCGCTGGCGGTGGCGATCGCCCATGCGCACCGGATGCCCTTCGCGGCAGCGGCCGGATGATTGGGCGCCTGACCGGAACCGTCGATCTCGGCGACGGCGAGGCGCTGGTGGTCGATGTCGCGGGTGTCGGTTATGTGGTCCATGCCTCCGGCCGCACGGCCGGACGCCTGGAGAACGGCCGGGACGCCACCCTGCTGGTCGAGACGAGGGTCCGCGAGGATTCGATCACGCTTTACGGCTTCGCCGACGCCGCCGAACGGGACTGGTTCCGCCATCTGACCGGCGTCCAGGGGGTCGGCGGGCGCGTGGCGCTGGCCCTGCTTTCGGCGCTTGCGCCGGACGAGCTGTTGACCGCCGTGCTCGCTGAAGACCGCAAGGCGCTGACCCGCGCCGAGGGTGTCGGGCCGAGGCTGGCCGCGCGCATCGTCAGCGAACTCAAGGGCAAGGCCGAAATGCCCGCCGCGGCGCTTGCCGCACCCGGCGCCGCCGGTGCGGGCGGCGGGGATGAGCTACTCTCGGCGCTGGTCAATCTCGGCTACGGGCGTTCCGAGGCCCACGCTGCAGCGGCGGCGGCAAGGCGCAGCCTCGGCGAGACGGCCGCCTTCGACGACCTGGTCCGGGCGAGCCTCAGGGAGCTTGTGCGGTGACGGCGGAGCGGAACGTGGCGCCCGAACAACGCCCGGGAGACCGCGACGCGGCGCTTCGCCCCGGGACGCTGGACGAATTTGTGGGCCAGGAGCGGCTGCGGCGGAACCTCAAGGTCTTTATCGACGCCGCCAGGGCACGCGGCGAAGCGCTCGACCATGTGCTGTTCGTCGGGCCTCCGGGGCTTGGCAAGACAACGCTGGCGCAGATCGTCGCCCGCGAACTCGGCGTCGGCTTCCGCGCCACTTCCGGGCCGATCATCCTGCGCGCCGGCGATCTCGCGGCGCTGCTCACCAACCTCCAGCCGCGCGATGTGCTGTTCATCGACGAAATCCACCGCCTGAACCCGGCGGTTGAGGAAATCCTCTATCCGGCGCTGGAGGATTGCCAGCTAGACCTGATGATCGGCGAGGGACCGGCCGCGCGCTCGGTGCGCATCGACCTGCCGCCCTTCACGCTGGTGGGCGCGACGACGCGCGCCGGCCTGCTGACGACGCCGCTGCGCGAACGCTTCGGCATTCCGCTGCGGCTCGAATTCTACGAGCCGGAGGAACTGGCGCGGATTGTGGCGCGCGCTGCGGGACTGCTGGGCATTCCGGCGAACGAGGCCGGCGCGCTCGAGATCGCGCAGCGGGCCCGCGGCACGCCGCGCATCGCAGGCAGGCTGCTGCGCCGGGTGCACGACTTCGCGGCCGTGGCCGGACGCAGTGAGATCGATCAATTGGCGGCCGACGCCGCGCTCGTCCAGCTGGAGGTGGACCGGCTCGGCCTCGACGCCATGGACCGGCGCTACATGCGCTGCCTGGCGGAAGTCTATGGCGGCGGTCCCGCCGGAGCCGAGGCGCTTGCAGCCACGCTCGCCGAGCAGCGCGACGTGCTGGAGGAGGTGGTCGAGCCCTATCTCATCCGGGAGGCGCTGGTGCTGCGCACGCCGCGCGGACGCGTGCTCTCCCGGCAGGGATGGGAATGTCTCGGCCTCCCGCCGCCCCGGACCGCAGGGGACCTCTTCGATGGGGGCTGACCCGGACTGCCGGCAGCCCGGCCGGGAGGACCATGTCTTTCCCGTCCGGATCTACTATGAGGACACGGACGCAGGCGGCATCGTCTATCACGCCGCCTATCTCCGCTTTGCCGAACGCGCCCGCACGGAACTGCTGCGGCAGCTCGGCTTCACCAACCGGCATATCGCGTTCGCCGTGGTCGATTGCACCGTCCGCTACCACCGGCCCGCCAGGCTCGACGACGCGCTGGAAGTGCGCACGAGGCCGGCAGGCGTCGGCGGCGCGACATTGTTGCTGACGCAGAGTATATGGCGGGCCGGCGAGCTGCTGGTGTCGATTCGCATCCGCATCGCCAGGCTCGGCGAAAATGGCCGTCCAAGGCGGCTTCCGGCGCAATTGCGCCATGTTTTTGCCCAATTGCAGGGCGACATGGGAGGGGGTTAGGCAGTCAATGGACGATGCGCTGGTGCAAGGCCTGGTCTCCGGTTCGATCGCGGCGACGGACACGTTGTCGCCGTTCAGCCTGTTTCTGCAGGCCGATATTGTCGTCAAGATGGTGATGCTGGTGCTGCTGCTCGCCTCCGTCATGTCCTGGGCCATCATTTTCGACAAATGGCGCCGGTTGCGCCGCCTCAACCGCGACGCCAACAGCTTCGAGGAACTGTTCTGGTCGGTGGCCTCTCTGGAAGACCTGCATGCGGAGGTCGGCCACAAGGACCGCGATCCGATGAGCTGCGTGTTCAGCGAGGCGATGCTCGAGCTGCAAGGCTCGTTCGGCAGCGGCGCCCTGGCGGACGCGACCGCCCGCGAGGCGCTTCAGGCGCGGGTCGAGCGGGTGATGACGGTCGAGGCCGGCCGCTGGATGGACCGCATCGAACGGCACATGATCTTCCTGGCGTCGGTCGGGTCGGTCTCGCCGTTCATCGGCCTGTTCGGCACCGTGTGGGGGATCATGAACAGCTTTGCCGCCATTGCGGCGTCCAAGCAGACCAACCTTGCCGTCGTCGCGCCGGGCATCGCCGAAGCGCTGTTCGCGACGGCGCTCGGGCTGGTCGCCGCAATCCCGGCGGTCGTCGCGTACAACAAGTTCTCGAACGACATCAACCGTTACGGCGCGAGGCTGGACGGACTCGTCGCCGATGTGGTCACCGTAACCTCCCGCGAGCTCTCGGAGGCCGGTTGACATGGCCGCTCCCCTTGGAGGACCGGGCCCGCGCGGGCACAGATACCGTCCGATGAGCGAGATCAACGTGACGCCGCTGGTCGATGTCATGCTGGTGTTGCTGGTCGTGTTCATGATCACCGCGCCGCTGCTTACCGTCGGCGTGCCGGTGGACCTGCCGGAGACCGAGGCCGCGCAGCTCTCCGACCGCGACGAACCGCTGGTGGTCACCGTCGATGCCGAAGGCAAGGTCCACATCCAGGAGACCGAGGTGGACCTCGACCGGCTTGCGGCGAAGCTGCGCGCGATCATGGGTGCGCGCAGCGACACCTATGTCTATGTCCGCGGCGACCGGGCCATCGCCTATGGGCGGGTGATGGAGGTCATGGGGTCCTTGGCGGCCGCCGGCTTCGACAAGGTGTCGCTGATGGCGGAGCTGCCGCGCGCGGGAGCTTCCCGGTGACGCATTCGAGCCTGCTCATCTCGGCGCTTGCCCATATCGGCCTCATCATCCTGGCTGCCGTCGGGCTGCCGGCGCTGCACGACCCGCCCGACCCGGTAGAGGTGCCGATTCCCGTCACGGTGACGATGGTAAGCGAGCGGACGGAAGCCGAGGGTCCCTTGCCGCCGGCGGAGCCGTCACCTCCCGAAGCGCCGCCGGAGCCTCCCGAGCCGGAGCCGGTCGCCGCGGAGCCCCCCCCGCCCGTCGAGGCGCCGCCTCCCGAGCCGGAACCCCGGGAAGAGCCCGTGCAGATCGCCGCGCTCGAGCCGGAGCCGCCCAGGCCCGAACCGCCGCCGGAGCCCAAGCCGGCGCTGGCGGTCGCGCCACTCCCTCCGAGCCCTCCGGAGCCCGAGCCGGAGCCCCCGGCCCCTGATCCGAAGCCGCCGCCCCTGCCGCAGCGCCCGCCGCCGCAACAGGCGCGGGCGAAACCGGCCCCAAAGCCTCCCGAACCCCAGCCGGCGCCGGAGCCTCCCCCGCTCCCGCAGGCCGCGCCGGAAGACCCGCCCGACGAACTCGCAGCGCTTCGCCAGGCCGCGCTTTCGAACGACCTCGATACCCTGCGAAGCGCCGTTTCTCACAAATCGCCGCCCCCGCGCGAGGAAGCCGAGGAGGCGGTGTTCACCATATCCGAGAGGCACCGGCTGTTCCGGCAACTCTCCCGCTGCTGGCAGACGATCCCCGGCCTCGCCCCTTCCGAGCGGCATATCGTCGTGCTTCAGGTCGCGCTCGGCCCGGACCGGCGCGTTACCTCGATCAAGGCCGTGGACGGCAAGGGCAGCCGCAGCTACCGGGCCGCGAAGGAACGCGCGGAACGTGCATTGCGCCATCCGTTTTGCGAGCAGCTGGATGTGCCTGCGGGCAAGATGGCGTTATGGAAGTCATTGACCCTGCGGTTCGATCCGCACCGAATGCAATAGACGAGGAGGCCGCAAACCATGCCACTCCCGTTTCTCCGTCTTGCCGTGCTCCTGGCGCCGCTGGCAGCAGCCATTCCGGCTGCGGCGCAGGTAACCATCGACATCACCGAGGGGGTTCCGGATCCGGTGCCGGTCGCGATTGCACCGTTCTCCGGCGCCGATAGGGAAGCCGCCCGTTTCGGGGAAGAGATAGCCGATGTTGTTCGCGCCGATCTCGAACGCTCCGCACTCTTCAGGGGAATCTCCGAGGACGCATTCCTCTCCCGTCCCGACGATGCCGATCGTCTCCCGGACTTCAACAACTGGCGCGTGATCGGCGCGCATCTGCTGGTCGTCGGCGAAACCTCCATGCAACCGGACGGCCGTCTGCACGCCCTGTTCCGTCTCTGGGACGTGTTCACGCAGCAGCAACTCGTGGGCGTGACCTACACCACGCTGCCGGAGAATTGGCGCCGCCTCGCCCACAAGATCGCCGACGCCATCTACAAACAGGTCACCGGCGAGGAGGGTTATTTCGACAGCCGTATCGTCTTCGTCTCGGAAACGGGCCCGGCGGACAAGCGTCGAAAGCGGCTCGTGCTGATGGACCAGGACGGCGCGCGCGCGCGCTATCTCACCGACGGGGCCAATCTCGTGCTGACACCTCGCTTCTCGCCGACGAAGCAGGAAATCATCTATCTCTCCTACGACCGCCCGAACCAGCCGCCGAGCGTGCACATCCTGAACATCGATTCCGACCAGCGCGAAGCGCTCGGCCGGTTTCCCGGCATGCAATACGCGCCGCGCTTCTCGCCCGACGGCAACAACGTGCTCATTACGATGACCCAGGAAGAAGGCAATTCCGACATCTTCTCGATGGACCTAGGCACGCGCACG
>JAJECZ010000091.1 GCA_022821735.1 Alphaproteobacteria bacterium
TGGGTGCTGGACGACTGGCGGATGACGCAGGACGCCGAGCTTGCCGGCGCCTTCGAGGCCCCGCACGACATGAGCCATGCCGGGCGGCTCGGCAATTGGGCCACCGTCAACGGTTCGAGCCCGGGAGAGTTCGCCGTGCGCCCGGGGGAACGCATTCGGCTCCGCCTCGTCAACACCGCGAATGCGCGGGTCTTCGGCTTACAGTTCGAGGGCCACCGTCCGCAGGTCGTGGCGCTCGACGGCCACCCGGTCGCGCCCCATACGCCCGAGGGCGGCCAGGTCGTGCTCGGCCCCGGCATGCGCGCCGACATCGTGCTCGACATGGCCGCGGAGCCGGGGGCGAAGACGCCCGTGGTCGATGCCTTCTACCGCAACCGGGAATACCGCCTGCTCGACCTGGCCTATGCGCCCGAACGACTGCGCGCCGCGCCGCCCGCGTGGCCGGTCGCCCTGCCGCCCAACCCGTTGGCCGAGCCGGAGGTTGGGGGTGCGGTCCGCCATGAGATGATGTTCACCGGCGGCGCAATGGGCGGGGCGGTCATGGCCGAGATGGGCGGCCGCATGGGTCCGGTCGGGCCGCGCTCGTTCTGGTTCGTCAATGGCGAAGCCCCTTCGGTAGACGTTCCGGAGCCGATGCTGACGCTTCGGCGCGGCCGGAGCTGCGTCATTGCCATGACCAACGCCACCGCCTGGCACCACCCGATGCACCTGCACGGCCATGCCTTCCGGGTGCTTTCGCGCAACGGCAGGCCGACGGCGCGCCGGGAATGGCGGGACACCGTAATGCTGGACCCGCGCGAACGGGTGGAAATCGCTTTCGTTGCTGAGAATCCCGGCGACTGGCTGTTTCATTGCCATGTCCTCGGGCATCAGGCGAGCGGCATGAAGGACATGATCCGCGTGCTGTGAGGCGGAGAGAGACGGCAGGGAGGAAGAAGATGGGCGCAGCGCATAAGGTCGATGTCGGGGCCTTCGAGCGGAACGGCTTCGGCGGTCCCTATTACGCCATGAGCGCGGAGGACGCGCGGGAGTACCGCCGCAAGTTCGAGGCTTACGAAGCCGAGCTCGGGCGGCGCGTCACGGAGGGGGACCCCGACACCCGCTTCAAGACGCACCTGCTGCTGCCCTTTGCGGCCGACCTTGTGCGCCACCCGCGCATACTCGACGCGGTGGAGGCGCTGCTCGGTCCCGACATCCTGTGCTGGACGAGCACCTGGTTCGTCAAGGACGCGAAGACGGAGGCGCAGACCATCTGGCACCAGGACGCCACCTATTTCGGCCTGCGCCCGCACCTCCATGTCACCGCCTGGCTGGCGCTGAGCGAGGCGTCCGAGGAGGCGGGCTGCATGCGCTTCGTGCCCGGCACCAGCCGCAGCGGGCTGATGCAGCATATTGCGAACGCGGCGCCCAACAGCATCAACAGCGCCGGCCAGCGCACCGAGGCCGATTTCCGGACGGAAGACGCGGTGCCGGTGCCGCTCTCGCCCGGCCAGTTCTCGATCCACCACACGCTCGCGGTCCATGCCTCCGGCCCCAACCGGGCCGACGACCGGCGCATCGGCATCGGCATTTCCTACATCCCGGCGAACGTCCGCCATATCGGCACTGTCAGGGTGCCGGCAACGCTTGTGCGGGGCGAGGACCGCTACGGCCATTTCAATCTCGAACCGCGCCCGGAAGAAGACGGCCTCGACTGGGACAGCTACCACCGCCACCGTGCGGCCTACAGCGCCAGCTATGCCGAGCAGGTGGAGTGGCACGCGGAAGGGCGCTGGGAATAGTGGCCCGGCTCGCGGGCAAGGCCGCCATCGTCACCGGCGCGGCCGGCGGCATCGGCCACGCCATCGCCCGCGCCTTCCTGCGGGAGGGGGCGGATGTCATCGCGGCGGACAGCGCCGCCGACATTGCGGAGCGCGCTCCGGAAGGAGCGGTTGCGCTGCGTTGCGACGTGTCCCGCCCGGCCGATGCGGAAGCCGCCTCGGCGCTGGCCCGGGAGCGCTTCGGCCGGCTGCATATCCTCGTCAACAATGCCGCGGTTTTCGTGCCTTACGGGACCGTTGTCGATGTCGCGGAGGAGGACTGGACCCGGTCGATGGCGGTCAATCTCACCGGCCCCTTCCTGATGAGCAAGTTCGCCGTTCCGCTGATCGCGGCGAGCGGCGGCGGCAGCATCGTCCATGTGGCCTCGCAACTGGGGCAGGTCGGGAAGCCGGGCCACTGCTGGTACAACGCCGCCAAGGGGGCGCTGATCCAGCTGGCGAAGGTCATGGCGATCGACCATGCGGGGCAGCGCATCCGCGTGAACAGCCTCTCCCCCGGCCCCATCGGTACGGCGCGGGTTCACGCCAAGCATGGCGGCCGGGAGGCGGCCGAGCGCGAGAACGGCGCGCTCACGGTGCTCGACCGCATGGGCCGGCCGGAAGAGATCGCCGAGGCGGCGCTGTTCCTCGCCAGCGACGAGTCCAGCTACATGACCGGCGCCGACCTCCTGGTCGATGGCGGCTACAATGCCTGGTAACAGGGCATGGTGAGGCTGTTCGAGTCTCTCAGGGCCGTCTTCTACGCACCGTTCTACCTGGCGCTCGAACTGGACGCTTACGGCCGGCGCGGCCTCGAGGTGGAATTCGACCGGCCCGACAGCCCCGACGACGCGGCTTCGAGCCTGTTCGGCAGCGGCGCGGACGTCATCTGGGGCGGTCCGATGCGCATGATGCAGTACCAGCAGCGGCACGGCGACGGGACGGTGGTGGCCTTTGCGGAGGCCGTGACGCGCGACCCGTTCTATGTCGTCGGGCGGGAACCGAAGCCGGATTTCCGGTTTGCCGACCTCATGGACGCGCGCTTCGCCAGTGTTTCGGAAGTGCCGACGCCCTGGCTCTGCCTGCAGGACGATATCTGCCGCGCCGGCTTCGACCCCGGCGCCATGAACCGGGATGCGGGCCGCAGCATGGCAGAGAACGCGGACGCGCTGCGCGAGGGCAGGGTGGATGCGATCCAGGTGTTCGAACCGTTCGTCGAAGAACTGCTGCATGAGGGCGCCGGCCATGTCTGGTACGCCGCCGCCTCGCGAGGGCCGACTTCCTACACGACGCTGTACACCTCCCGGGGCTTCGCCGAGGCCAATCCCGATGCGCTCTCCGCGCTCGCCGGCGGCGTGATGGAAGCGCTGGGCTGGCTGCACGGCCACGACGCAAGGGCGCTGGCGGCGCGGCTGCAGGGCTATTTCCCGGACCTCGCCCCGGCGCGGCTCGCCGGCGCGCTCCGGCGCTACAGGGCGGGCGGCGTCTGGGGCCGGGACCCGGTGTTGCCGCTGGAAGGTTTCGTGCGCCTCAAGAGCGCGCTCATCTCCGGCGGCTTCATCGCCCGCGACATCCCCTACGAAGCCTGCGTGGACAACCGCTACGCCGAACGCGCGCGGGAGGGCCGCTGAAGGCGACGCAATCCCGCAATCGCCGCCCCGGTCCGGCTTTGGCGGGCATGACGATACGGAGTATGACGGGGAAGGGCCGGGACGGGTATTGCCTTGTGTTCCGGTCGTCAAAATCTCAATTCGTTCAATAAATCAGAAATAATTCTCGAAAAGGGCTTGACCTACAGAAAATTGTGGTAGGATAGGTCCCAGGGAGGCGAAGTTCGCGCGGACCGCTTCCCTTTGCGCCGTCCCGGCGCGGAACGACCCCGATTCGACGCACAGGCGAAGTGCGCCCTGCGGCTCGCGCGCGCAATCAGGCGCGCGAACCGCGCCGGCGCCGACGCCCGCCCGCGCCCGCACGCAATTGCGCGCGATACAGGGTCGCTCCCCGGCGGGGCGGTGCTGTCCGTCAACGCCGTCCTCCCGGCCCGGCGCGGTCCCGCACCGCTGCCGGGCTTCCTTGTCGAACGCCAGCGGAACGAAGGAGCCGTGCGCCTATGCCCATCATCGACCCGTCCGTCGCCCTCTCCACACGCCAGGAGGCCTTCTGCCGCCACTAT
>JAJECZ010000199.1 GCA_022821735.1 Alphaproteobacteria bacterium
GACTATCTGGATGCGGCCCCCGCCCTGCCGCGCGCCATGGCCCGCTGGCGTGACCTTGCCAGGGGTGTGGCGATGAAGCGCAGGTTGAGACGCGCCGGCGTCGCGTTCCGGTCGGGCGTCCGCGGCCTTGCGGCGACAGGAGAGTCGGTGCGGTTCGACGGCGGGGAGATCAGCTGCGAGCTGCTGTTGCTGCATGAAGGCGTCGTCCCGCAGACGCATCTTTCGCGGCAGGCCGGCCTTGCGCATCGCTGGCGCCCGGAGCAACGCCATTGGGCCCCTGTCGCGGACGCCCTGGGCCGAACGGCGGAAGAGACTCTGCTGGTCGCAGGCGATGCCGGCGGCATTGCCGGCGCACGGGCGGCTGCGCTTTCGGGGCGGGTCGCGGCCAGGCTGGCGGCCGGCGTGGACCCGGGAGGGCTCGTTGCCGCGCTGGACCGGGAGCGGGCCATGCGGCCGCTGCTCGACCGCCTGTTCCGGCCGCACACTGCCTTGCCTGCGGACGAGGCGCTGGTGTGCCGGTGCGAGAGCGTCACGGCGGGCGACATCCGCCAGGCGGTTCGCGACGGGGCGATGGGCCCGAACCAGCTCAAGGCTTTCGCGCGCGTCGGCATGGGCCCCTGCCAGGGCCGCATGTGCGGGCTCGCCGCCGCCGAAGTCATCGCCAGCGAGCGGGGCCTCCCGGTGGAGGAGGTCGGCAGCTTCCGCATACGCCCACCGATCAAGCCCGTTACTCTCGGCGAACTGGCTTCCATGGAAGGCGAGGCGGCGGAAGCCGAAGCCCTCTGAGACCGCTCGCGCGCAATTGACCCGCAACCCGCTTCGGGCGAGAACCGCAAAGCCGCAATCGCAAATAGACGCAGCAGGAGGAAGGCCCCGATGGGCGACCGTTATGACGACTACCGCCGGACTTTCGAGATCGACTGGCCCGAAGAGCGCGTTCTGCGCCTGACCCTCAACAAGCCCGAGACCTACAACTCGCTCGATTCCAACGGCCATCGCGACATGACCTATATCTGGCGCGATATCGACCAGGACCGCGATGTCTCGGCGGTCATCCTGACCGGCAAGGGCAGGGCCTTCTCGTCCGGCGGCGACTTCTCGATGATCCGCAAGAATATCGACAATTACGACGACCGCGTGCGCGCCTGGAAGGAAGCCCGCGACCTCGTCTACAACATCATCGATTGCTGCAAGCCGACCGTTTCCGCGCTGAACGGGGTCGCGGTCGGTGCCGGCCTCGTTGCGGGATTGCTCTGCGACATATCCATCGCCGGCAAGTCGGCGCGCATCATCGACGGCCACACCCGGCTCGGCGTCGCCGCCGGCGACCATTCGGTCATCAACTGGCCGCTGCTCTGCGGCATGGCGAAGGCCAAATACTATCTGATGCTCTGCGAGTCGGTTTACGGCGAGGAAGCCGAACGGATCGGGCTGGTATCGCTCTGCGTCGAAGACGACGAGTTGCAGGACAAGGCGCTTGAAGTCGCCCGAAAGCTAGCCAACGGAGCGCCGAGCGCCATCCGCTGGACCAAATATGCGCTGAATAACTGGTACCGCTCGATGGGGCCGGCCTGGTCGCGGGGCTGCTCTGCGACATATCCATCGCCGGCAAGTCGGCGCGTATCATCGACGGCCACACCCGGCTCGGCGTCGCCGCCGGCGACCATTCGGTCATCAACTGGCCGCTGCTCTGCGGCATGGCGAAAGCGAAATACTATCTGATGCTCTGCGAGTCGGTTTACGGCGAGGAGGCGGAGCGAATCGGGCTGGTATCGCTCTGCGTCGAGGACGACGAGTTGCAGGACAAGGCGCTCGAAGTCGCCCGAAAGCTCGCCAACGGAGCGCCGAGCGCCATCCGCTGGACCAAATATGCGCTGAACAACTGGTACCGCTCTATGGGGCCGGCCTACGACGCCTCCACCGCGCTCGAAATGCTGGGCTTCACCGGGCCGGAAGTCGAGGAAGGCCTGGCGGCGCATCTGGAGAAGCGGGCGCCGAATTTCGATCCCGAATCCTCTGCCTGACCGCCGGTTCCCGAGGACGGCCCCGCCGCGTGCTTTCGACCCGCAACCGCCCGGCGGCGGGGCCGTTTACACGCGCGGAAACCGCGACGATAACCATTCCGGTGCTTGCAGCGTCGCTGCTGCATTCGACCAACATGAGCACCGCCTATGTGGCCTTGCCGGCGATGCAGGGCAATCTCTCGGCGACGCCGGACCAGATCGGCTGGGTGGTGACGGCCTTCATCGTCGCCTCGGCTCTCGGCACGACCATTTCCGGCTGGCTCGCCGTGAAGTTCGGGCGGCGGCTGATCTTTCTCTGGTCCATCGCCGCCTTCACGGTCACGGCGATGCTCTGCGCATCCGCGGACAGCCTTGAAGAGCTGGTCCTTTTCCGCGCCCTGCAGGGCTTTGGCAGCGCACCCTTGCTGCCGATCAGCCAGGCGATCATGCTCGACACCTACCCGCGCAGCCGGCACGGCTTCGCCATGTCGATCTGGTCGATGGGCATGATCCTGGGGCCGGTTGCGGGGCCGACCGTGGGCGCCCTGCTCACGGAATTCTATGGCTGGCGCTATGTGTTCTTCATCAATGTGCCGCTCGGCTGCATTGCCTTTCTCGGCATCTGGATGACCACGCCGGAGACCGAGAAGCGCGGCATCTCGCTCGACTGGATCGGCCTCGTAACGCTCGCTATCGGGGTGGCATGTCTGCAACTCGTCCTGGACCGGGGCGAACGGCAGGACTGGTTCAGTTCTCCCGAAATCATCGCCGAGGCCGTAATCGCAGGGCTTTGCCTTTACCTCTTCATCGCCCATTCGCTGACCGCGCGGTCTCCTTATATCGACCTCGCCATTTTCCGCGACCGCAACTTCGCCGTCGGGCTGGCGCTGATTTTCGTCTTCGGCGTCACGGTGTTCGCCAGCATGTTTCTGCTTCCGCTCTTCCTGCAGAATGTCCAGGGCTATCCCGTGCTGGCCGCGGGCTGGGTGCTGTCGGCCCGGGGCGTCGGCACGGGCATCGCCATGTTCCTCGCGGGCGTGCTGGCGAACCGGGTCGCCGGCAAGTATCTGATCCTTGCCGGGCTCGCCGCCGTCGGGGTCTCCAATGTCTGGATGACGGGATGGAACCACCAGGTCGAGGCGGCCGAAATCATCTGGGCGACGGTGCTGAACGGCGCCGGAATGGGCCTGATGTGGGTATCGCTCACAACCGTTACCTTCTCGACGCTCGCCCAGCGCTACCGCACGGAGGCGGCGGCGCTTTTCGCGCTGATACGGTCCATAGGCGCGTCGATGGGCACCTCCATCGTGGTCGCCGTGCTGACTCGCAGCGCGCAGGCGAACTACACGGCGTTGAAGGACTTCGTCTCGGACTACAGCGAGGCGCTGCGCCTGTCGCCCTGGGACCTCGGTAACGAGGCTGCGGTAGCGGCGCTGCGCCGCGAAGTGCTGCTGCAGGCCGAAACCATCGCCTTCGTCAACGACTTCGCCCTGCTGGCGATTACGATCGGCGCTGCAGCGCCGCTGGTTCTGCTGCTGCGCAAGCCGGGCAGGGGAGCAGGCGAATGAACCCGCGCCTTCTGCTCTCGATCATGTGCGGCCATCTGGGTCTCAACCTCATCGGCCTGCACGGGTTCCCCGCATTGCTGCCGGATTTCATCGACCGCTGGACGCTCTCGGAAAGCGAGGCCGGCTGGCTTGCCGGCGCGCCCTATTTCTCGTCCATCTTCGCCATACTGGTCAGTATCGGGAGCGACCGCTTCGATGCCCGCCGGCTGGTGATCGCCGGTTCGGTGGCGAATGCCGTGGGCTTCCTCGGCTTCGCGATCGTCGCGGACGGTTTCTGGTCCGGGCTCGGGTTCCGTCTCGTGCAAGGGATCGGCTTTGCATGGATCTACATACCCGGGGTCAAGGTCATTGCAGACCGGACTGCGCCGGGAGAGGAGGCGCGGGCCGGCGCGTTCTACATATCGACGTTCCCGATCGCGGCGAGCTGTTCCTATGTCACGACCTACTGGCTGGATGCCGCGGTTGGCTGGAGGCTGGCCTTCGCATTTCCCGGCATCGCGGCGGTTGTGGCGGCCATTCTGGTCTGGAGCCTGATCGCGCCGAAAGCGGCAGCGGGAGGCGGCGGCGCTTCCCTGGATCTGCGCCCGGTATTCGCCAATCGGAATTCGATGAAGGTGATCCTGGCGAATTTCTGCCATACCATCGAATTGCTGGCGCTCCGCAGCTGGATGGTCGCTTTTTTCGTGTTCGCCGCGACGACGGACGGCGGCGCGCCGGATTGGAACTGGCCGCTGCTCGCCATGGCGCTCACATTGCTCGGCTCGCCGACAGGCATGGCCGGCTCCTGGCTCGGTGCGCGCTTCGGAATGGCGCGGATCTCGGCATTGTCCCTGCTCCTGTCCGGCGCCGCAGCCTGTGTCGTGGGCTTCGCGGCGGACTGGCCATTCTGGCTGCTCCTGTTCGGGCCGGTGCTGCTCCACAATCTTTTCGTGCTGATGGATGCGGGCACGCTGGCGGGCGCTGTCATCGAGGTCAGCAGCCCCGAACTGCGCGGGCGGGTACTCGCCCTCCACGCCTTCGCCAACTCGGCCGGCGGTTTCGTGGGCCCGGCGCTGTTCGGGATCGTGCTGGAGACGACCGGCGGCGCGGCGTCCGTGAACGCCTGGGGATACGCTTTCGCTTCGGCTGGCGTCATCGCCATCATGGGCGCGGTGTCGGCAGCCAGCGTGTCACGGCGGAAATAGCCGTCCTGCCTTCATCGGCGCCGGACAGCCGGTTGTGCCGGGAAAACTCGACGGCAGGTTTTTCAGCCGCCGGGCCGCAAGATAGGCGAAAGCCTCGGCTTCCAGCGCATCTCCGTCCCAGCCGAGCGCCTCGGCCGGCTCGGCCGCACCGGGCAGGGCGGCCATCAGGACCGGGTTCTGCCGTCCGCCGCCGGACACGATCCAGCGCCGCGGCGGCTCCGGGAGCGGCGCGCGCGCAACGGCAGCAGTGGTAAAGGCGGCAAGCGTCGCAGCGCCGTCGGCCGGCGAAAGGGCCTCGACAGGCGCGGAAGAAAAGCTCTGCCGGTCCAGCGATTTCGGCGGCGGGACGGCAAAATAGGGATTGTCCAGAAGCCGCGCCAGCACGCCCTTGTCGACCCGCCCCTGCGCCGCCAGCCTCCCGTCCCGGTCCATGGGCTTGCCCGTATGGCGGCGGCACCAGTCGTCGAGGAGCGCATTGCCGGGCCCGGTATCGAAGGCGAGCATCGCGCCGTCCCTCCCGATCCAGGTGACATTGGCGACGCCCCCGATATTGAGCACGGCTATGGGGCGGGTTTCGCCGGCCAGACGGGCGCGATGATATACCGGCGCAAGCGGCGCGCCCTGGCCGCCCGCCGCGACATCGGCGCTGCGGAAATCGGCGACGACCGGTATGGCGGTCTCCCGCGCCAGCCGCCCGGCGTCGCCGACCTGAAGGGTGAAGCGGTCCTGCGGGCGGTGGTCCAGGGTATGACCGTGGAAGCCGATGGCCGTCGCCTCCTGCGTTCCGGTCTTTTCCAGCAGGCTAAAGACGGCGCGGACATGCGCGTCCGTCACGACCGTTTCGGCGGCGCGGACCGTCCGTTCGTCGCGCGCGCCCAGCGCCGACCGGATCGCCTCTCTTTCCCGGTCGTCATAAGGCAGCGAAACGAAACCGAGCGGCCGGACGGCCTCTTCGCCGTCGGTCTCCAGCAGGGCCGCGTCCACCCCGTCCATCGAGGTGCCGCTCATCAGGCCGATCATCAGGTCCATTGGATGCGCCCGGCTTCGTTGTCGGCTTTCGGTTGCCATGATAAACGGCGCTTCGCTCCTCCCGAACAGCGAGACCGATGACCGTGCCGTCTTTTCTGGAGACCATCCGCGAACGCGGTTTTCTGCACCAATGCACCGATGCTGGAGGGCTCGGGTCGCTCCTGCAGGGACCGCCAGTGCCGGCCTATATCGGCTTCGACTGCACGGCCGACAGCCTGCATGTCGGCTCGCTGGTGTCGATCATGCTGCTGCGCCATTACCAGCAGGCGGGCCACAAGCCTATCGTATTGATGGGCGGCGGGACAACGAAGGTGGGTGATCCTTCCGGCAAGGAGGAAGCGCGCCCGCTGCTCACGGACGAACAGATCGCCGCGAACACCGCCGGCATAAGGCGGGTGTTCGAGAAATTCCTCGCCTTCGGCGACGGGCCGTCGGACGCCGTCATGGCCAACAATGCGGACTGGCTGGACGGCCTTTCCTACATCCCGTTCCTGCGGGAATACGGGCGGCACTTCTCCGTCAACCGCATGCTTTCGATGGACAGTGTGCGCCTGCGTCTCGACCGGCAGCAGCCGCTGAGTTTTCTCGAGTTCAACTACGCCGTGCTGCAATCCTACGATTTCGTCGAACTGGCGCGCCGGTTCGGCTGCCGGCTCCAGATGGGCGGGTCGGATCAGTGGGGCAACATCGTGAGCGGCATCGACCTCGGACGCCGGGTGGAAGGAGTCGAGCTGTTCGGCTTGACGACGCCGCTGATCGAGACCGCGAGCGGCGCCAAGATGGGCAAGACGGCCAGCGGCGCCGTCTGGCTGAACGCCGAGCGCGTGTCGCCCTACGACTACTGGCAGTTCTGGCGCAACACCGAAGATGGCGATGTCGGGCGCTTCCTGCGCCTGTTCACCGAGCTTCCCATGGATGAGATCGCCCGGCTGGAGGCGCTGGAAGGCCGTGAACTGAACGACGCCAAGAAGGCGCTTGCCGACGCGGCAACCGAGCTTTGCCACGGAAGCGATGCGGCGCGGCAGGCGGCGGAAACGGCGCGGCGGACCTTCGAGCAAGGTGAGTCGGCGGAGGGCCTGCCGGAAATAACGGTTCCGCGCGCAGAGCTCGAAGCCGGCATTCCGGCCTTCGCGCTTTTTCGCCAGGCGGGACTTGCCGATACCGGCGGCGCGGCGCGGCGCCTGATAAGGGGGGGCGGCGCGCGCCTCAACGACACGCCCGTCGCCAGCGAAGACAGGCTGATCGGAGTTGCGGACCTGGAAGGGCAGGACGCGATCAAGCTCTCGGCCGGCCGCAAACGCCATGTGCTGGTCCGGGCTGCATAGCCCGCTGCCGGTCAGGTAATGGTGTCGACTCCCGCCGCCATCGGGCGCCAGTCGGTCGAGCGCACATAGTCGGGGCGCGGGTCCTCTACATCCCGGGGCCTGTTGGCGCAGGCGTTGAAGCAGAAATATGCGTGCCAGCGGTCCGTCGCCGAGAGGTTGTGGCCGGAGGCGTGCAGCAGATTGCAATGGAACAGTGCGGCGGTGCCCGCCGGTCCTTTCACCGCAACGGGCTCGGGCAGCGCGTTCATTGCCGCCTTCATGGTTTCCGGCTTCGATGCCCAGAGGCTGTAGGACGTGGAGCTGTCGAAATACGGGTCGACGCGCCCGTCGCGGTGGCTGCCCGGCAGGAAATAGAGGCAGCCGTTCATCTCGGTCGCCTCGTCGAGCATCACCAGGAAGGTCGCCATGGACGGCTTGTCGATTCCGTCCAGGTGCCAGGTGCCGAAATCCTGGTGCCATGGCCAGGCGCTGCCTTCGATGGCGGCCTTCATGTTGACCTTGCAATGGTGGATATAGACCTCGTCCGTGCCGAGCGCCTGCTGCGCCGGGCGCAGAATCCGGGGCGCATGGGCGGCGGCGCGGTAGGCGGGCGAGGCCGTCGGGCCGTCCTCGGCGTGCAGGCGGAACATCGTCTTCGGCACGCCGCTCGAACCCTCGCGGAAGACGCATTCGGCATCGAGCCCCGCGACCCGCTCCGCTTCCTCGCGGAGCCGCTCGACCTCCTCGGGCGAGAACAGCGCCGGGAAAATGAGGAAACCGTCCCGCTGGAACGCTTCGATCTGCTGTGTCGTCAGGTCCATGACGCGCCTCCGTGCCGCTGCTGCCGGGTATTATACCCGCGATCGTGGACCGGTGCCCATGACGGATTCGGAGCGGCCGAGCTTCCGGGGATGTGTCATGAGATGTCATGTTCTGTCATGTTCCTGCTGCGGAATGTCATGTTTTGTCATGGTCCCTCCGTTCCGTCCGTCTCCGTTCCGTCCGCCCTGCCGCCCTGGCGGCGGGACCCTGTCTCGCGCGTATCGTGCGCGGGCGCGCCCGCCCGTCAGCGCGCGTTTGCGCCGGCGCGGTTCGCGCGCCGGATCGCCCGCGCGAGTCGCAGGACACACCTCTCCCGTGCGTTTCACAGTGGTTTTTCGAAACCGGCGCCGCCGGCCGCGCGGCGCCGGGGAAGCGGCTCCGGATGCCGCCTCTCCGGGTCCTATATCGGGATATTTTCCCTGATGTCAAGCGGTATAGGGAACAAAAAGTAAAAATACTGCCCCGGACCGTCACCGCGGCTCCCCCGCTGGCCTATCGGCGGGGGTGCGCGGGGGCGGGCAAGTCCGGGCATGACGAGAAGAAAATACGGGTCCCGCATGGAGACCGTCGGTATCAGATCCCGATGTCCTCCAGATTATAGTCGCGAATGTCCTCTCTGGCCTGCGGCGTCCAGCGATAATCCCCGGCCCGGTCGGCAAGGGGAGCGTAGCGATAAGGCGTCTCGTCCGGCCAACGCTGGCGGCGGGCGTCTATCGCGTAGAGGATGAGCCGGGCCCGGCGCCGGATATAGCCGGCGTCGTAAACCGAGACCGGGTTGTGAACGCCGCCGGTCTTCACGTTCAGCACGAACCGCCGCCGGTGGAAGCCCATATTCAGGGTCACACGCGGTTTCGAGCCGGTATTGGCGAACGAGCCGTGCAGCGCCTGCCGGTTCACGATCGCGACATCGCCCGGCGCGCAGATCAGCGGCACGGCCTCTGGCAGCCGGTCCGAACCGGCAGCCGCCACCATTGCCTTGATGTCCGCCCTGGCGCCCCGATGCGATCCCGGAACGACCCAGAGGCCGTTCACGGCGTCGCAACCGTAGAGCTGCGCCATGAAGTTGAAACCGTGG
>JAJECZ010000431.1 GCA_022821735.1 Alphaproteobacteria bacterium
GACATCCGCTCCCACATCTCGACGCGCGCCATCTCCAGCGCGTCCGCGCCCATCAGCGGCGGGTCGGGATGCTGCGCCTCGAAATAGCGGCAGATCGCCATGGCCTCGGAGATCAGCGTGCCGTCGTCGAGCTCCAGCAGCGGGACCCGGCGATAGGGCGCCTTTTCGAGGAAGGCCGGGTCGAGGGCCGGCCTGCCGGGGATACCCGCCTCCTCCATCGGCACCTCGATGCCCTTCTCGGCCAGATAGATGACCACCCGGCGCGGGTTCGGCGCGATGTTCCAGACATAGAGCTTCATCGGCGCTTGGCCTTCCTCTTGCGTGCTATCCGGGTCCGGGAGCGGACGAATGAGGCACCGCTCGCGGGGCGCGAGCATGGCGCGGCGCGCCATTCCTGTCGAGGCCGGGGGAGACCGGCCGTGCTAGCGGCCTCATGACATAGTATGGCATTTCGCACCCCCTCCGAAGGCAGGGCGCACCTGCCGGCGGGCCGCGCACAGCCTCTTGCATTTGATTCGGCCGTAACGCTGCTCTACGCTCCTTGGACCAAACGCCGCGAGCCGTGCAGGTCTGCGAATGCTCCGGTAGCGCAGGGAGGCGGATCGGCCGGGTGACGCTTGCGGCGCAACAGCGAGGACACTCCATGAAACGCCGTAAATTCGTTCAGGGCGCCGCGACCGCCGGTGTCGCCGCCGCCGCCTCGACGCTGGCCGCGCCCGCCATCTCGCAAGGCCTCAAGGAATGGAAGCTGGCCATGTCCTGGCCGCTCAACTCGCCGGGACTGGGCACGTCCGGGCAACGGGTCGCCCAGCGCATCACGCAGCTGTCCGGCGGCAAGATCTCCGTCAAGGTCTATGGCGGCGGCGAGCTGGTGCCGGCCTTCGGCGTCTTCGACGCCGTCAGCGCCGGCGACGCCGACATGTATCACTCGGCGGAATATTACTGGCAAGGCAAGCACAAGGGCTTCAACTTCTTCACCGCCGTGCCCTACGGGCTGACCGGCATCGAGCACGCCGCCTGGATGAAATATGGCGGCGGGCAGGAGCTCTGGGACGAGCTGGCGGCCGGGTTCAACCTCAAGGGCTTCCAGGGGTCCAGCACCGGCACGCAGATGGGCGGCTGGTATCGCGAGCCGATCCAGAAGCTGGACGACTTCAAGGGCCTCAAGTTCCGCATGCCGGGCATCGGCGGCGAGGTGCTGCGGGCGCTCGGCGTCACGGTCGTCAACCTGCCGGTGGCGGAGATCTACCCGTCGCTCGCATCGGGCGCCATCGACGCCGCCGAATGGGTCGGCCCCTGGCACGACCTCGCCTTCGGCTTCCACAAGATCACCAAGCATTACTTCTATCCGGGCTTCCACGAGCCCGGCACCTCCGCCAGCGTCGTGATGAACAAGACGCTGTGGGACAGCCTGAGTGCCGAGGAACAGGCCCTGGTGACGACGGTGGTCGAGGCGGAGTCCTACATCCAGTTCGCCGAGTTCAACGCCCGCAACCTCGGGTCGCTGAACAAGCTGCTCAGCGAGCACGGCGTGCAGCTGCACCAGTATCCGGAGGACATGCTGATCGCCATCGGCAATGTCGCCGGCGAGGTCGTGCGCGACATCGGCAACACCGACGACATGACCAAGCGCATCTATGACAGCTTCATCGCCTATCGCAAACAGGCCATCGACTGGGCCAAGATCGGCGAGCAGGGCTACATGAACGCCCGGGTCCTGCCGTTCAACTACGGTTAAGGCGCCGGGCGGCCGACAAGGCCGTCATGCGCCGGGCGAGACGCCCGCGCCACCCGGCGCGGGCTCTCTGCTCCTGCCCTGAAACCAGCGGGGAATGCCGGTGAACGGACTGAAGCTTCTCGTCCGGGCGATCGATACCGCAAACGAGCATCTGGGCCGGGTTGTGTCCTGGTTCGCCCTCTTCATGGTGCTGATGCAGTTCGCCGTCGTCCTGCTGCGCTACGTGTTCGGGCTCGGCTTCATCCCGATGCAGGAATCCGTGCTGTTCATGCACTCCATCCTGTTCCTGGTCGGCGCGGGCTATACGCTGCTGCATGACGGCCATGTCCGGGTGGACATCTTCTACGGAGCGGCCACGCGGGAGCGCAAGGCGCTGATCGACTGCATCGGCGTGCTCGTCTTCCTGTGGCCGCTCTGCGCCGTCATGACCTGGAAGGGGCTGACCTATGTGGGCGCCTCCGTGCGCGTGCTGGAGGGCTCGCCGGAAGGCACCTTCATGCCGTTCTGGCTGCTGAAGTCGCTGCTGCTCGTGTTCCCGTTCGTGCTGTCGCTGCAGGGCCTCTCCATGCTCCTGCGCTCCGTCTTCGTCATGCACGGCATGGAAGGCGCGGCGGAGGCGGCTCCGGAAGATCGGGGGCCCGGCGTATGACGACCAACGAATATCTCGTCTGCCTCATGTTCGTCAGCGTGTGCGGTTTTCTGATGGCGGGCTTCCCGGTCGCCTTCACGCTCGCGGGCGTCGCGCTCCTTTTCGCCGGCATCAGCGCGTCGCTCGGCGTGTTCGACTTCGCGTTCCTCGGCATCTTCCCGAACCGCGTGTACGGCAACGCCATGATCAGCGAGATCCTGGTTGCGGTGCCGCTGTTCGTCTTCATGGGCGTCATGCTGGAGCGCTCCAAGGTGGCCGAGGAACTGCTCGACACGATGGGCATGCTGTTCGGCGCGATGCGCGGCGGGCTGGGCATTTCCGTCTGCGTGGTCGGCGCGCTGCTCGCCGCCTCGACCGGCATCGTCGGCGCGACCGTCGTGACCATGGGGCTGCTCTCGCTGCCGACCATGCTCCGGCGCGGCTACAGCGCCTCGCTCGCCTGCGGGTCGATCTGCGCCTCCGGCACGCTCGGCCAGATCATCCCGCCATCGCTCGTCCTCGTCGTGCTGGGCGATCAGATCTCGGACGCCTACCAGGAGGCGCAGCGCAAGCTCGGCAATTTCGCCCCGGACCCCGTGTCGGTCGGCGACCTGTTCGCGGGCGCGCTGCTTCCCGGCCTGGCCCTGGTCGGCATGTATATCCTCTACCAGATGTTCATCGCCTGGCTGAGGCCGGAGTCCTCGCCGCCGATACCCCGCGACGAGCTGGTGCAGGGCCGCACGAACCGCGAAGTCGTGATGCAGGTCGCCCGCGCCCTGGTCGCCCCCGTGGTGCTGATCGTCGCGGTGCTGGGCTCCATCCTCGCCGGCATCGCGACGCCGACGGAAGCGGCCGCGGTCGGCGCGATCGGCGCGACGCTCCTCGGCGGGCTCAGGCTGGACCCGGACAGAGGCCTTCCGATCTACGCCGCCGCGATCGGCCTCGTGCTTGTGCTTGTCCTGACCGGCATGATGGATTTGCGGGTCTCGCGGGACGACATTCCCGCGATGGACGCGGTCGGCATCGCGGCCGCCATGCTCTGCTGCATCGCGCTCGCCTGGGGAATCTGGGTCAGCCTCGCGCGGGTTTACGGCAGCGGCGGCCTGCACGAGGTCATGCGCAGCACGACGCGCGTCAGCGCCATGGTGTTCGGCATCGTCATCGGCGCGCAGCTGTTCTCCTCCGTCTTCCGGGGCCTCGGCGGCGACGACCTGGTCCACGGCTTCCTGACCTCGCTGCCCGGCGGGGCAGTGGGCGCCATGTTCTTCGTCATGGCGCTCATGTTCCTGCTCGGCTTCGTGCTCGACTTTATCGAGATCACTTTCGTCGTCGTGCCCATCGTGGCGCCGATCCTGCTGCTGATGGACCTGAACCCGGTCTGGCTCGGGATCATGATCGCGCTCAACCTGCAGACCTCGTTCCTGACCCCGCCGTTCGGCTTCGCGCTCTTCTACCTGCGCGGCGTCGCACCGCCCGAAGTGACGACGGTCCAGATCTACAGGGGCGTGGCGCCTTTCGTCGCCATCCAGGTGCTGGCGCTCGGCGTGGTCGCGGCGTTCCCGGGACTCACCACCTGGCTGCCGAGGATCGTGTTCGGCACATGAGGCCGGTCCGGCGGCGGCCCCCTCTCAGCCGTCCCCGGCCAGCTCCCCGGCATAGGCGAAGATGAGCGGCAGGCCTCCGGTATGGACGAAGACCACGGTCTCCGCCGCGCCCACGGCGCCGCGCTTCGCATAGTCGATGAGCCCGGCCATGGCCTTGCCGGTATAGACCGGGTCGAGAAGGATGCCCTCGGTCTCCGCGGCGAGCTGCATGGCCGCGCGCACCTCCGGCGTGAGCAGGCCGTAGGTCTCGCCCGCATACGTCTCGTCGGCGGTGAAATCGGCAGGCGCGATCGCGAGATTGAGGTCGAGCGCCCGTGCGGTCGCGGTGGCGAGGCGCGCGATGTCGTCCGCCCGCTCCTCCTGCCATCGGATCGGGCTGATCGAGGTCACCCGCGCCCGGCGGCCGAGTGCGGCCAGGCCGGTAACGAGGCCGGCCGGCGTGTTGTTGGCGCCGGCGACGAAGACATGGGCGGGGTCGATTCCCGCCTCCTCCAGCTGGGCGTCGAGTTCGACCGCCATGTCCACATAGCCGAGCGCCGCCCGCACCTGCTGGTCGAGGCCGAAGGGGGCGATCACGTAAGGACGGCGGCCGGCAGCCTCCAGCTCGCGGGCCTTCTCGTCGAGCCAGGGCTGGATGCCCTCCATGGACTCGATGTCGATCACGGTCACGTCGGCGCCCATCAGGCGGTCGAGCAGCAGGTTGCCCTGCGGGTCCGGCCCCTTCACGCCGCGCATCAGCACGAGCGAGACCGCAAGGCCGTGTTTTCGCGCCGCTGCGGTGATCTGCCGGCACCAGTTGGACTGGGTATAGGCCCCTGCGACCACCGTGTCCGCGCCGGACTGGAGAATGTCGGCGAAAGTGAACTCCAGGTGGCGCGTCTTGTTGCCGCCGAAGGCCAGCCCCGTCAGGTCGTCCCGCTTGATGTAGAGGGCGCCGACGCCTAGAGCCTCGGCAAGCCGGGGACAGGGGTCGAGCGGCGTCGGCAGATGGGTCAGCCGGACGCGCGGATGCGCCGCGATGCGGGCGGCGAGTTCGTCCCTCGTCATCGCCGCGTCAGCCATGGCGCGCCAGCGAGCCTTCCAGGATTGCGGCGGCGCGGTCGATCTGGTCGTCGCCGGCGCAGAAAGGCGGCACGAAGCGGAGCACGTTGCGGTGCTGGCCGCGCACCGAGAAGAGCAGGCCGTTCGCGAGGCAGTCGCGGTAGATGTCCTGCGCCTCCCGGGCCGCCGGCTTCTTCGTGGCGCGGTCGCGCACCAGTTCGACCCCCTGAAGGCAGCCCTTCCCGCGCAGGTCCCCGATTATCGCGAAGCGCTGCATGAGGTCCTCCATGCGCGCCCGCCAGCGGGCGCCGATGGCGCGGGCCTTCGCCGGCACGTCCTCCTCCAGAATCTCGTCGAGGCTGGCCAGGCCCGCCGTGCAGGCGATGGGATCGGAGGAATGGGAGTGACCGAAGGTGAGCCCGCCTTCCAGCGCCCGCCCAGCGATCTCGTCCGTCGTCACCATGGCGCTGATGGGCAGCCCGCCGCCGAAATGCTTGGAGAGCGTCATGACGTCCGGCACGATTCCGTGCTGCTGGTAGGCGTACATGCTGCCGAGCTTTCCGAGCCCGGTCTGCGCCTCGTCCAGGATGAGCAGCGCGCCCCGTTCCTCGAGCCCCGCCTTGAGGGCCTTGAGATAGCCGGGCGGCATCTCGATCACGCCACCGGCGCTGATCAGCGGCTCGGCGATGACGGCCGCGAGATTGTTCGGGCACTCGCGGTCGAGCAGGTCGAAGGAGATGGCGAGCAGCGGCCGCCACCAGTCGTCGCCCTCGGCGCCCACGGGCGAGCGGTAGGCGTAGGGCGCGGGGATGGCGTACACTTCCGGGATCGACGGCCCGTTCCCCGCCGTGGCCGCGGAGAAGCTGATGGCGCGGGTTACGTCGGTATAGCCGTGGAAGCTCAGATGCAGCGCGCCGATGCCGCTGCGCCCGGTCGCGCGGCGGGCGAACAGCACCGCGGCCTCGTTGGAATCGGCGCCCGACTGGATGAACAGCGAGCGGCTGAGCGGCGCATCGAAGGTCTCCGCCAGGCGCGCGGCGAGCCGGAGCTGCGGCGCGTTGAAATAGACCGAGCTTGCATGGGTCAGGATGCCGAGGCCCTCGCGCACGGCCTCGGTCACGCGCGGATTGTTGTGGCCCAGCGCCGAGCACATCTGGCCCGAGTTGAAGTCCAGATAGGCCCGGCCGTCGGCGTCGAATATCTCGGCCCCGGCGGCGCGGACGAAGACCGGGCCGTCGGCAGCCGGCACGACGTCCGACAGCAGCTCGCTCTGGATCAGGTGGCGCGCGCCGGCCGCGCGCAGGGCCGCGATATCCACCGCGCTTCTCCCCGCAGGATGCAACGGGCGCAATCCTAGCCCGGATGCCCCGCCGGGGTCACGGCCTTGCTCGCCCTTCTACACGAGGTCCAGCACCCCGCGAAGGTCCGGTCCCTCGGCGTCGGCGGCGAATTCGGGCAGCAGCACCCGCTCGCCGGTCCGGTTGTTCCAGTAGCAGGCGACGCCCGCCGACTTCGCGCCGATGACATCGTTGGCGCCGCCGGCGACGTGCAGATAGTCCTCGCGAGCGATGCCGAGCGCGCGGACCGGCAGGTCGTAGACCTCCGGAGCGGGTTTGTAGGCGCCCGAGTCCTCGGTCGAAAATATGTGATCCGGGGAGACGGGCAATTCGCCGGCGATGGCTTCCAGCATGGCGCGGTCGCCGTTCGACAGAAGCGCCAGCTCGCAGCCCCGCGATTTGAGCGCGCGCAGCACTTCGGGAGCCTCCGGCCATGGCCGAAGCGGGTACCAGGCCGCTACCAGCTCGTCCCGCCGGTCGGCCGAGACGGCGATGCCGTGCTCGACCGCCGCGTGTTCGAGGGCGAGCGCCGTGCAGTCGTGGAAGCTCATGCGTCCCCGCTTCAGCGCGTTCGACAGCGCGGCGACGCGGAGCTGGCCGGCCCGCCAGGAGGTCAGAAAGGCCGTCGCAGCGTCGCCGGGCAGGGCCAGCAGCCGCGCGATGACCGGCGTCAGCGTGGCGCGGAAATCGGCCAGGCCGCTATAGGCGTCGAAAGTGACCAGCCGGTATTTCGCCATGCGGCGACCGGAAGACGTTCCGCTCACCCTGTTTTCAACCGTTTCCGGGCCAGCCGCGCCCCTTCGACCATGGTCTTCAGTTTCGCCCTCGCGACCGGCAGCGACAGCGGAACCAGTCCGCAGTCCGGCGCCGCCTGAATCTGCGCAGCCGGCAAATGCTTCGCGGCTGCGAGCAGCTTTCCCGCGACATATTCCGGTGTCTCGACCTCGTCGATTCCGTTGTCGATGCAGCCGAACATGACCGTTTTGGAGGGACAAAGGCGAAGCAGCGCGGGGTCCAGACTCGACGCCTCGAACTCAAGCGCCAATTGATCGACCCTGGAGCCTTCCAGCGCTTCCAGAATCACCGGATAGCTGTCCATGATCGGCCGGGGCACGCCGGGCATCGGATAGCTGTAGCAGACATGCGCGGCCGTCTCGGTGTTCTCGATCCCCTCCAGACACCGGTCCAGCGCCGCGACGCCCCATTCCCTGACCTTGTCGGGATAGCGGCTGAACACAGGCTCGTCGAACTGGATTACGGCGGCGCCCATCGCATCGAG
>JAJECZ010000300.1 GCA_022821735.1 Alphaproteobacteria bacterium
GAACTCCCGGAACTCGGGCTGGACCTCGGACGACAGCGAAACATGCAGGTCCGGCAGCGCCGCGCTGAGCGCCTCGGCCATCGCGCGTTCGTGCGCCCCGTTCAGATAGGCGAACAGGAAGCAGACGGCGCAGGCGTCCGCCCCGCTCGCCCGCACCGCCTCCACGGCGGCCCGGATGTCCGCCTCGCCCGGCGCACGCACCGCCCCGCCCGCCGCGTCCATGCGCTCGGCAAGCTCGAAGCGCCGCTCCGGCGGCACCGGCGGCGGCGGGAAGGTGCGGCGGAAGTCGTACATGTGCGGGCGCACCTGCCGGCCGATCTCCAGCAGGTCCCGGAAGCCTTCGGTGGTCACCAGCGCCACCTTCCCGCCCCTGCCCTGGAGCAGCGCGTTGGTGGCGACGGTGGTGCCGTGCGCCAGCCGCGAGACCTCGTCCAGCCCGATCCCGCAGGCCGCCGCCATCTCCCGGAGGCCGTCGAGGATGGCGCGGCTCGGGTCGTCCGGCGTCGAGGGCCGCTTGAAGACATGCGTCTCGCCGGTCCGGTCGTTGATCGCGGAGAAGTCGGTGAAGGTGCCGCCGACATCCACCCCGACGATCCAGGACCCGCCCTCAGGCCCGTTCATCGCTCGACCCCGCTCTCATGCGACTTTCCCCCCGCGTCCCGGCCCGTCCGGCGGCGCGGGCCAATCTAGCCCACATTCTCCGCCGGGGTCACGGGCCGCGCGCCGCTACCGCGCCCGCATTTTTTTCCTAAATAAGGTTGCATTTCGGTCATTATGTTCTATATTGGTTCCAAACAGACCATTCGAGGGACCCGGAAGAGGCCATGGCTTGACGGCGAAAGCGGCGGTGCCGCTGCTGCAGAAGGCGAACGCGCGGTGGCCATGGGGCGGCTGCACAACAGGGCAGGTGCGCGCGCCGGGCCGCGGCTATTCATCGGAGTTCGAGTACTTCCGGGGCCGGGCGGGCGCAATGTTCGTCGCGACCGGGCGGCCGCATCCGGGAAGGGAGGCGTGAGGGACATGAAGGACATGACGGTGGTGAGCAGGCGGGGCCTTGCGATCGGCGAGCATCTCAGGCGCCGCGCGGTCGCGGCGGTGCTGGAGAAGGGGATGAGCATACGCGCCGCGGCGCAGCTCTACGAGGTGAGCGAAAGCAGCGTCCGGCTCTGGGTGCAGCGGTTTCGCGAGCGCGGCCACGTCCGGCCCGACAGGCAGGGTGGCGGCGGGCGCTCGCGGATCGAGCCGGAGCGGGAGCGGATCCTCCGCATCCTGAAGGCGCGGCCGGAGCTGTCCATCCACGGGCTGTGCCGCGCGCTCGCCGCCGAGGGCGCCGTCTTCAGCTTCGCAACGGTGCAGCGCTTCCTGAAGCGCCACGGCCTCGAACGCAGCAAACGCCTCGCCGCCGCAGAGCTCGTCCGGAAGTCCCGGCCGCGGACAGGCGCGTGACTCCGGCAACCCCTCATCCTGAATAGCCGCGCAGCGGCGTATCGAAGGATGGCTCCATCCGGGACAGGCTCCTTCGATACGCGGCTGCGCCGCCGCTCAGGATAAGGGAAAGGAAGACGGGGCAGGCTGTTCTGCTCCGGCTGCTTGGCGGGCGAGCTTGCGGATGACCTTATCCGGACGCTTCTCTAATAGTCGGTGCCCTCGACAACCGGCCCGAAGACTTCACGGTGATGCCACCTCAGGGATTTGAAATCCGGATAGTCTTCCGTTCTTCGGGGCAACAGGATCGGGCGGCGTGAAAATTGCCCCAGCGAACTGTCCGTGCCGGGGCCGGCTGCCACAGGCGACACGACGACGGTGTATTTCGGCGAAAGCGTGAATGCGCCGGCGTCGAACAGGCGATGGTGCAAGGTGCAGAGCGCGAGTCCGTTGCCGATTTTATCGCGGTCGCGGCCGCCGGCCCGGTGCCACCGGATGTGGGCGGCGTCCAGCGCCACCGGCGCATCGTGCAGACGGACGGCGAATGCGCAAACGGCACACCTGTCGCCGTACGCATCCAGGACTGTTCTGGCGAACACCGGATTACGCGATCTGCGCTGGACATGCTCGAATTCCATCCCGGCTGCCCGGCCCTCCATGAGTCCGAAATCCATGCCGGCTGAGATCGGAACACCGGAATCGATCCCGACAGCGCGCAGAACATCGTCATGTAGAGTCCCCGGAAAATGGGCCTCGACCAGCGAATAGGCGATATCCAGCGCCGTCGCCCTGTCCTTCCGGAGCACTGAAAATATGTAACGGGGCAGACCGCCGCGCGCACCTTCCCGACGCAATGAGGCGATATGGTCATGTCCGCTCCCGGTTTGGGTTATGCGGTCCGATTCCGGTATGTCCCAGACGCCGTCGTTGCGCAGATGCCAGAACGGCAAATCCGGATTCACGCTCTTCCGGGGAGGTCCGAAGCGGCGCAGCAGTTCCCCCAATTCCCGGGCAACCGTGTCGTAGGACGCGAGCCGCCCTTCGTTCCTGAGGCACCGCCCTATCGCCCACAGCGCCAGCAAAGGCTTGTTCGGGGCTCGCCAACCCCGTGCGTGCCACACCTTCAAATTGGCGAAGAGATTGCGCAGTTCATCGGGTGTCATAACGGGCGTTCTGCCGCCCCGGCCGCTCAACCGTCCCGGAGCCGGCCGCTGGATACCTTGACGACCTTCGGCGCTGTAGCTTCGGCGTCCATGCGCTGCCGCTTCTCCTTCGACGGGCGGGACTCGCCGGTCGAGGCTATCGCCGGGACGGGCGGTGGGCAACAGGCGTTCCGGTGGTGCGAAGGACCGAACTGCGCTAGTTTCGGACCATGACTGGAAGAAAGCGCGATCCCGTATCCCGCCGAAGCTTTGACACGCACGGACTGCTTGCCGAGGCGGCGCACCTCCAGGCGATTGAGGGGAATCCCCTGTCGCCGGACGAGTTGGCCATGTTCGGCATGTTCGAACGCGAGCGTTGGGCTCCCGAGGATCGTCGCGCGTATATCGAACGCCAGTTCAGGGACCGCGGGCGGACAACCGCGGCGGAATGAACGACCCGGACTACTGCTATCCGCCGACGTTCACGGTTCTCCGAAACAAGCTGGGCATCCGCGATGCTCGAGCGTTGGAAACGGCGGAGCGGCAGTTCGTCACCCAGCGGCTTCTCGAAACAGTGCCCGAGGGCGATTTCGACCTGACCCATCTTTGCGCCATTCACCGCCATCTGTTCCAGGACATATTCGACTGGGCGGGAGAACTCCGCACGGTGGAGATGGCAAAGGACGGCAGCCGGTTCCAGCCGAGACGGTTCATCGAGACCGGCATGGCCGACATCCACCGCCGCATCGTGGCCGCCGGATACTTCAGGGGGCTGGAACCCGATGCGTTCGCAGTCGGCGCCGGCGCAATTCTCGGGGACGTGAACCATGTCCATCCGTTCCGCGAAGGCAATGGGCGCACGCAGCTCCAATATCTGAAACAACTCGCCGGACACGCGGGGCATATATTGGACCTCAAGAGGCTTGACCGCGCCGAGTGGCTGGACGCTTCGCGCCGTTCCAACGCGGGCGACCACGAAGCCACGATCCGGTGCATCCTGCACGCACTGGTGTGAGCCACCGACTTCAGAGGACGCTTGCGGCCAGTCTTCGGTCGGTAATTCCGGCAGCTTGACGGATGCGGCTTCCGGCTCCGGCGCCCGTCTGCGGGCTTTCAGGCGGGCGGGCGCGTAGAGGGAGCGGGCGCGAACTTTCCAGCCTGTTTGAAATTCGATAAAACGATCCATAAACGGGGCGTGAAGGTCCCATGAAATCCATTCATGGAACAGAAACGATGGCGAAGCCCGCACACAGAAGCACTTCCCGCTATGCCCGCGAAGCTGCGGAGCTTCTCGGGCTGGCGGTCCGCGCCGCGCGCATCGAACGCGGCCTCACGGTCGCCGAGACCGCCGAACGCGCCGGGGTGTCGCGCGGCCTCGTGCACCGCGTCGAGAAAGGCGAAATGGGCTCCTCCATCGGCGCGGCCTTCGAGGTGGCCGCCATTGTCGGGCTGCGCCTGTTCGAAGCCGGACCGGCAACGCTGACGCGCCATCTGTCGAGGGAGCGCGGCCGGCTCGCCCTGCTGCCGCAATCCGTCCGCACGGGAACGGCGAAGGTGAAGGACGACTTCTGAGCGCCCCGACGCAAGAGCGCGGCAGGGGGCCCGTGGTGACGCGGCAGGGGCGGGGCCGGGCTTCCGGCCCGGCCGGCCGTCTGCTAGGGTCCGCGCTCTGTTTGACTTTCCGGAGGGGGCCGGTGGCGAAACGGATGGAGGATGCGCTCGGCGATCTGCCCAGGCTGAAGCGGCTGATCCAGGCGAGCGAATTCGACCTTGTCGTGGCCGCCTCGCCGGAGAACGTCCTCTATACCAGCGACGTCTTCATCTCGACCCAGGTCGACATCCGCGACCGGCTGGCGCTGGTCGTCTGGGACGGGGCGCGCGAGCCGGTGTTCATCCTCTGCCGGGTGGAGGAGGGCTTCGCGCGGGAAGAGGGCTGGATCACCGACATCCGCGCCTACAAGGAGTTCGTCACCTCGCCCGTGGACATGCTGGCGGAGGTGATCGACGAGCTGGGAGCCTCGCGCGGGCATGTCGGGCTGGAGCTCGACTACCTGCCGGCGGTCTATTACGAGCGCCTGCGTTCATTGCTGCCGAATGCGCGCTTCGGGCGCGCGGAGCCGGTGTTCGACCGCGCCCGCGTCATCAAGACGCCGCGCGAGCGCGACCGCCTCGCCGAGGGCTTCCGGGGCACGGAACGGGCGCTGAAGGAAGCCTTCCTCGCGACGCGGCCGGGCGACACGGAGCGCGACATGTGCTTCCGCCTCGCCGACGGCATCCTGCGCCACGGCGCGGAGTCGGTGGCCTTCACGCACATCAACGGCGGGCCCAACACCGGCTTTCCTCACAAGGACCCGTCCGACTACCGCGTGAAGCGCGGCGACATACTGAAGGCGGACGCGGGCGGGCGCTACGGGCGCTACTACTCGAATGTCGGCCGCACGGCGAAGCTCGGGCCGCTCAACGACGAGGACCGGTCCTGGTGGTCGCGGCTTCGCGAACTCCACCACGAACTGATCGACATGGTCCGGCCGGGCAACACCGGGCGCCAGCTCTTCGAACGCGCGACCGTCCTGCATGAGCGCCACGGCATCCCCTTCCCCTACGCGCATAACGGCCACGGGCTCGGCCTGCTGGTCCACGAGCGCCCGCTCATCAGCCCGCATGAGGACATGGCCTTCGAGCCGGGTATGATGAGTACGATCGAGACGCGCGTCAGGTGGGTCGGGAAGTGCGGCTACCACATGGAGGATTTGCTGGAGGTGACGGAGGGCGGACCCGTGCTGCGCTCCGACTATTTCGACAATGAGGAGATCCTCGTCGTCGAAGCGTGAGCCCCGGCAGGGGAATGAACACGGGAGCAACGGGAGAAGCTAGGGAGATACCATGCTCAAGAGAATTGCATTGGCCGCTGCGGCGGCAACGGCCTTCGCGGGGATAGCCGGAAGCGCCGGCGCATACCCGGACAAGCCGATTACGCTGATCGTGCCCTATAAGGCCGGAGGCACCACGCACACCAAGTCACGCATCTTCGATGCTAACATGTTGATATAGCGCCTGTTTTTCCTCGT
>JAJECZ010000305.1 GCA_022821735.1 Alphaproteobacteria bacterium
GGGGGGGGGGGGGGTGGCTAGCGGCTCTGGCCCTGCCGATAGCGTTCGGGTTCACCGCGCCGACGGCGACAGCCAGCGGCTGGACGCAGTCATGCATCGATGCCTGGAACAGTGCGCCAGCGTCGGAGTATTGCACCGGCGTGGACGTAGGACGAATCGGCATAGCCAACGACGAGAGTACGATAGGCGACTGCACGCTCGTGCATGGCACCTGCAGCATGACCGTTGACGTTGGGAGCCAGGCCGCGCAGGAGACCTACAGCATAAGTATCGACTCAAAGAGGCTGTACGACTTTCCGGACACCGGTGACCTTGATTTGTGCTTTGCCGGCCAAGGCTCCGCATATGAGATGACGCTGCAGGCCGGGTGCGCTGCGTCCCAGACCGATTCGGCAACGGCAGCGACCAACGGTCTTCCATAACGGGTCGGTATCGGCGCGGCCCGGGCCGGAGAACGGCGCAGGGGCTGTAATATCGCCAGCGTCCGCACTCGGTCCAGTCCGACGGGATAGCGCACTCAAATCAGGCCGGCGGCGCGCACCTGCGGAAGATAAGTGCGGCTGACGGGGACCTGGTGGCCGCCGGTGAGGCGAAGGGCCGGGCGGCCGTTTTCGCGTGTCGAGCCCGTGACATGCTTGCGCGCCACCCAGTAGGAGCGGTGGACCCGCATCCCGTCCGCGCCTTCCAGTTCCGCTATCGCGTCGGCGAAGCGCATCAGCACGAGGTCGGAGCCGGCGGTGGTGAAGGCCTCGACATAGTGGTCGGCCATCCTGAGATAGACGAGGTCGCGCCCGATCCCGTGCGGCAGGCGGTCGAGGAAGCGCGGCGGTGCGGCAGCAGGCGCTTCCTGCTCCTGCGCAGCGGGCCGGCTGCGAACCGCAAGGACCGCCGCGCTGATGAGCAGCCCTATCACGGCGACCCCCAGATAGACCTCCGGCAGCCTGTCCAGGCCGACATAGCCCGGCCGGAACAGCGTTTCGGCGGCGAAGACGACGGCGGTTCCGGGCACGGCGGCCAACACCGCCGCCAGCGCCAACGCCGGCCCCCGGCGGCGGAACGGCCAGCCGTGCGTCAGGTGCAGCACCAGCAGCACCGAGCCGGCCCAGATGCTCCAGTTGCCACTCATCGCCAGCACCCAATAGCCGGCGCGCCCCAGAGGGCCCATCGAATCGTATGTGCCGAAAGGGCCGATGAAGGCGAATAGCGCGACGGCGCCCGCAAGCGCCGCCGCATGGCCGGCGACCTGCCGGCGCAATCCGCGAAGCGTGAACTGCATATTCTGCAAACCGCGAAATATCCGGCGCCGTTCCCGTATCCAAGCATGACTCCGGCTGCCGCCCCGTCAACATCCTCGGCGCGGCGCACCCGCCGCCCGATACCGCAAACCGGAGAACGCAACGATGAACGCATCCCCTGCAAACAGGCTCGCAGCGCTCGGCCTCGCCGCCTTCGCGCTGGCGGCCCCGGCCTTCGCCTCCGCCGCCGACCTCGTGGTCCGCATCGAGGGCGTGCGCTCGGCCGAGGGCGATATCCGCGTCGCCGTCCACCGCCGCGCCGCCGGGGTGGACTTCCCCGATTCCGCCGGCGCCGTGAAGAAGGCCATGCGACCCGCGGCCGAAGCCGGCGACATGGTGTTCGCCGGCCTGCCGCCCGGCGACTACGCCGTCGCCGCCTTCCACGACGAGGATCGCGACGGCGACCTCAGCACCAACCTGCTGGGGATGCCGACCGAGGGCTACGGCTTCTCCAACGATGCGCGCGGCCTGTTCGGACCGCCGGACTTCGACGACGCCGCCTTCACCGTAGGGGCCGGCGACGAGCGGCCCGCCGTGACGGTCACGCTCGGCTATCCGGGGTCCTGAGGCATGAAGACGCAATTTACCCGCAGGGACACCTTGCGCGCCGCCGGAAGCCTGCCCCTTTTGCTGGCCCCGGGGGCGGCAGGGGCGGCGGCCAGGACGGAGGAAAGTCCGGCGCTCGCCTTCGCCACGGCAGGGGCGGAGCGGTTGTCCGCACCGCTGCAAACCCTGCACGGCCGGCTGCCCTCCGGACTTGCCGGCACATTGTGGCGCAACGGCCCGGCGGAGCACGACCGCTTCGGCCACCGTTACGGCCACTGGTTCGACGGCGACGGCATGATCCAGGCGTTCCGTTTCGACGGCGCCGGCGTCACCCACCGGGCGCGCATCCTGGACACGCCCAAGCGCCGGCGCGAGACGGAGGCCGGGCGGCGCATGCTGCCCGCTTTCGGCTCGATGCCGCCCGACCCGGCGGAGACCCGGCGCCCCGACGACATGAACGCCGCCAACACTTCCGTGCTCGTCCATGCCGGACGCCACATGGCGCTCTGGGAAGGCGGGTCGGCGCTCGCCTTCGATCCCGGGACGCTGGATGCCGGCGGCTTCGTGGAGTGGCGCAAGGACATCGCCGGCGCGCCCTTCTCCGCCCATCCCAAGGTCGAGGCCGACGGCACGGTGTGGAACATCGGCTTCCTGCCGGTGCCGCGCCCGATGCTGGTCTTCTACCGCATCGACCGCAGGGGCCGTCTGGCGAAGGTGAATGCGCTGCCGATGGCGCCGCTCGGCCTGACGCACGATTTCGTGGTGACGGAGCGGCGGCTGATCGTGCTGCTCACGCCCTTCGTGCTGGACCTCGACGAGTTCGCCTCCGCGCACATGCCCATTCTCGACGCCCATGCCTGGCGGCCGGAGCTCGGCGTGCGGGTGCTGGTCGTGGACAAGGACAGCCTGGAGGTCGAGCGCCGCCACGAGCTACCGCCGGGCTTCCACTTCCATCACGGCAACGGCTGGGAGGAGGCGGACGGCACGATCCGGCTCGATCTCTGCCAGGCGCCGGACCCGTCCTTCGTCACCCGCGAGTTCCGCGACGTCATGCGGGGCGAGACCCGCTTCCGCTCACAGCATCCGGTCTACCGGCGGGTCGTCCTCCGCCCGGACGTGAGCGCCGGGTATGAGCACAGCGAGGCGGTCGCCGCCGACTTCCCGCGCATCGATCCGCGCCGCCTCGGCCGGCGCCACGACTCGGTCTTCGCGCTGGCGGGCGTGGACGAGCCCATCGGCTGGCCGCTTCGGCGTGTCGTGCGTCTTGCGCCCGGAGAGGCGGACGGCTGGAGCTGGCCCCGGCACCGGATACCGGAGGAGCACCTCTTCGTGCCGCGCGGCCCCGGCGAAGGCGAAGGCTGGCTGCTCGGCCCGTTCCTGGACTTGCGCCGGCGCGCCTCGGGCCTCGCCGTCTTCGAAGCGCAGCGCCTCGCCGACGGCCCGGTCTGGGAAGGGATTCTCCCCTACCCCCTGCCCCTCGCCCTCCACGGCACCTTCGCCCCGGCGTGAGGGCGGCCGGGGGTGGGCGCGGAGGAGGCCCCGGTAAGGTCGGGTCCGGCGAGGCAAGGCGGGGTGTGTCGGGCTGCGCCGCTTCAGCGGCGCGGTTCCGATAATCGGTCCCCTCTTTCCGCTGCCGCTTGCCATAGCGCGCGATAGTCGCCAGATTCCGTCCATGGCCGCTGCCTTCGATACCATTACCGCCGTTCACCGGCTGGAAGACGCCGGTCTTTCGCGCGAGGCGGCCGAAGCGATCACGGCGGGCGACCTTGAGGCATCCGGGGCAGGCCGCGACGGGCTGGCGACCAAGGCGGACCTTGCGGCGCTGGAGGCCCGCATGACCTGGCGCATTATCGGCATTGTGATCGCCGCGAACGCGCTGCTGCTCGCCGCCTTCAAACTGATTCCGTAACACCCGCCTTCCGCCGCCCGTCCCGCTGAGGCAAAACCCCGGCCCCGGCGCTTCGGCCGTCTGCTATGGTGCGGGCGAAACAATGCAGGGAGCTTCGTCCGCCCATGCCGACCGCCGCTTCGCTCGCCCACGCAGACACCAACAATCTCGAACCGTTCTTCATGCCGTTCACGGCGAACCGGAGCTTCAAGGCGGACCCGCGCCTGATCGTCGGCGCCGAGGGCGTGCACTACATCGCCCGCGACGGCCGGCGCGTGTTCGACGCCTCCGCCGGGCTCTGGTGCGTCAATGCCGGCCATTGCCGCAAGCCCATCGTCGAGGCCGTGCAGCGGCAGGTGGAGACGATGGACTTCGCGCCGACCTTCCAGATGGGGCATCCGGCGGCGTTCGAGCTGGCGTCGCGCATCATGCAGATCGCGCCGCCCGGCATGGACTCGGTGTTCTTCGCCAACTCCGGCTCGGAGGCGGTGGACACGGCGCTGAAGATCGCCATCGCCTGGCACCGGGCGCGCGGCGAGGGCCAGCGCACCCGCCTCGTCGGGCGGGCGCGCGGCTATCACGGCGTCGGTTTCGGCGGCACCTCCGTCGGCGGCATCAAGAACAACCGCAAGGCGTTCGGGATGCTGCTGCCCGGCGTGGACCACCTGCCGCACACGCTGGACCTCGCCGGAAACGCCTTCAGCCGGGGCGAGCCGGAGCACGGCATCCATCTGGCCGACGAACTCGAGCGCATCGTCGATCTGCACGACGCCTCCACCATCGCGGCCGTGATCGTCGAGCCGGTCGCCGGCTCCATCGGCGTCTATCCGCCGCCGAAAGGCTATCTGAAGCGGCTGCGCGAAATCTGCGACCGGCACAGCATCCTGCTCATCTTCGACGAGGTGATCACCGGCTTCGGGCGCGTGGGCGCGGCCTTCGCGTCCGAGCGCTTCGGCGTGACGCCGGACATGATGACGCTCGCCAAGGGCCTCACCAACGGCACCGTGCCGGCGTCGGCCGTCGTCATGCAGAAGGAGATCTACGACACCTTCATGACCGGTCCCGACTGGATGGTGGAGCTGACGCACGGCTACACTTACTCGGCCCACCCGCTCGCGGTCGCCGCCGGCCTCGCGACCCTCGACCTCTACCGGGACGAGGGGCTGTTCGAGCGTTCGGCCGCCCTTTCGCCGGTGTTCGAGGACGCGGTCCACAGCCTGAAAGGACTGCCGAACGTCATCGACGTACGCAATATCGGCATGATGGGCGCGGTCGAGTTCGCCCCGCGCGGCGGCGAGCCGGGACGGCGCGGCTACGACGTCTTCCTCGATTGCTGGCAGTCCGGCGTCTACTGCCGCCAGGCCGGCGACACGCTCGCCTTCTCGCCGCCCTTCATCGTCGAGGAAGGCCAGATCGGGGAGATCTTCGGGATCGTCGCCGACGCGATCCGCCGGACGGACTGACCCGGAGTTCGCCGCCCGGCCCCGGTCCGGCTACGCCGGGCTCCCCGCGCCCCGTTCGCCGCCCCGGAGCCAGGATCGATTCCGGCGGCGCAGGCGGCCGAGGCGGCGGTCGCGCTCCAGGCGGTGGCGCTGGAGGAAGCGGTGCACGCTGGACCTTCCGAACGCGAGGCCCTCGGCGGCCAGCGCGTCGCACAACTCCCTGATGCTGAGCAGCGGACGCGCTTCCAGGATCCGGAAAATCCGCTCCCGCTCCGCCTCGATCGGCGAAACGCCACGGCGGCGCTGCCCGCCCGGCCGCAGGTGGCCGCGCTCGCGAAACTGCGCCACCCATCGCACGACCGTGGTCTTGCCCAGCCCGAAATGGCGGGCCGCGGCGGCGGCGCTCATGCCGCCTTCCATCACCGCCGCCACCGCCAGGCCCCGCAACTCGACGTTCACCGCACGGCCCCGCCTCGGCCGCGGCAGCCCGCCCGCCGGTTCCTCCGCCGGGCGCTTCCCCGTATCACTCGTCATGGCTCTCCTCCCGGCCGCGCCGCCGCCGCTGCCCGTTCCAACCGGGCCGGGACGTTTCCCGAATGCGCGCACGCCTCCCCGTTGGCGCCCGGAGGCGCCATTGCCGTCGTTCCGGCGGCGAACGGGATTCGAAAACGGGGAGCGCGGAACGCTTCCGCCGACGGTCAGGTCATGGCCTCACTCGTTTATTTTCCAGATAATTGGAACTTATATAGAACATATGTGCGGCGCGTCAAGACCGGACCGGAAAAATACAGCGCCGGCCCGCCGGCGGCGCAAGGCCCCGGCCCGCGTCCGGGCGCGCTATCCAGCAGCCATCAACCGCTAGCCGCTATCCACTCCGGCCGGGGCGGCGGGGCCGGCGCCGCGCCATTGCCTCCGGTGGTGAACTGCAGCTCGGCAAGGCGGGCATAGAGGCCGCCCGCCGCCAGCAACTGCTCATGCGTTCCGGTCGCGACGGCCCGGCCCCGGTCCAGCACCACGATTCGGTCCGCATTCATCACCGTCGCAAGGCGGTGCGCGATGACGATGGTGGTGCGGCCGCGCGAAAGCCGGTCCAGCGCGTCCTGGATCAGCCGCTCGTTTTCCGAGTCGAGCGCGCTCGTCGCCTCGTCCAGCAGCAGTACGGCCGGGTCGCGGAGGATGGCGCGGGCGATGGCGAGCCGCTGTCGCTGGCCGGCGGAGAGGCGCACGCCGCGCTCGCCGAGATAGCTGTCATACCCTTCCGGGAGCGCGCGGAGGAACTCGTCCGCCGCCGCCGCTTTCGCCGCCTCGATGATCTCCGCATGGCTGGCGTCGGGCCGTCCGTAGGCGATGTTCTCCCGCGCCGTGGTCGAGAACACGACCGGCTCCTGGGGCACGAGTCCGAACTGCGCCCGCACCGCCGCCGGGGCGGCGCGGCAGATATCCACGCCGTCCAGCGTTATCCGTCCGCCCGTCGGGTCGTAGAAGCGCAGCAGCAGGTTGAAGAGCGTCGATTTCCCCGCTCCCGACGGCCCCACCACGGCCACCGTCTCGCCCGGCACAATGTCGAGGTCGAACCGGCTGAGGACCGGCCTGTCCGGGGCGGAGGGATAGGCGAAGGTCGTCCCCTCGAAGGCCACGGCGCCGCGCGCGGGCTCGGGCAGCGCCGCCGGATCGGCGGGCGCGGCGATCTCGGGGCGCGCGGCCAGCAGGTCCATCAACCGCTCCGTCGCTCCGGCCGCGCGCTGGAGGTCGCCCACGACCTCGCTGAGCGCGCCGAGCGCCGCGGCCGCCACCACCGCGTAGAAGACGAAGGCCGAGAGGTCGCCCGCCGACATGGCGCCCGACATCACGTCCCGGCCGCCGAGCCAGAGGATCGTACAGACCGCCCCCAGCGCCAGCACGATCACGATGACGGCGAGCGCCGAGCGCACGCGGGTGCGCCGGATGGCGGTGCGGAACGCCTCTTCCACCCGCATGGAGAAATCGACGATATCCATACCCTCATGGCCGAAGGCCTGCACGGTGCGGACGGCGGAGATCGATTCCTCGACATGCGCGCCCACATCCGCCACCCGGTCCTGCGACGCGCGGGAGAGACGGCGCAACCGCCGGCCCAGCACCATGATCGGCAGCAGCACCAGCGGGATGACCAGCACCACCAGCCCGGTGAGCCGCGGGCTCGTGACGAGCAGCATGGCCGCGGCGCCGACGAACAGCAGCATGTTCCTGAGCGCCATCGAAACCGTCGAGCCGACGACGGTCTGGATCAGCGTGGTATCCGTGGTCAGCCGCGACAGGATTTCGCCCGTCTTGGTGACCTCGAAGAAACTCGGGCTGAGCTTCAGGATATGGGCGAACACGTCGCGGCGCAGGTCCGCCACCACCCGCTCCCCGACCCAGGCGACCAGATAGGAGCGGAAGAAGGTCGCCGCCGCGAGCACCACGATGACGCCGAGCAGGATGACGAGGGCGGCGTCCAGCACGGCGGGATCGTTGCCGGCAATGCCGTTATCGACGAGATGGCGCAGCCCCAGGCCGATGCCGAGCACCGTGCCCGCCGCGACTATGAGCGCGACGGAGGCCCCGGCAGCCTGCCGCCAGTGCGGCACGAGATAGCCCGCCAGCGCACGCAGGGGGCGCAGGTTGCGGGAGGCCTCTCGGGCGGATATGGCCGGGTTCGGTCGTCTCATTGCCTCTTTTCGGTCGCCGCGCAAAGACGGGTAATAGCCGCCCCGCCGTCCCGCGTCTAATGCGAGGCGTACCGGCCTATGCCGCGCTTGCACTGATCTTTCTCAGAACGCAGACTGACTTCCGCAAACCGACATGGGCTCTCGGCATACGCCGGGTCGCCCGCTGAATAGAACAACCTGTTCCCGACAAGGGGTAGCTCCCCGTGTCAGGGTGAATAGGCGGGGCCTCATGGACACCCATGTCGGTTTGCAACGGCCCGGCACCAGCGACGGGCCTTGTGGAGGTCCGCCGTGTCGAGCGCCATGCCGCCGATCTTCGTCATTTCCCTCGAACGGGACGTCGAGCGCCGCGTCGCCATGCGGCAGGAGCTCGCGGCGTTCGACTTCGAGTTCTTCGACGCCGTGGACGGGAACGAGCTGGACGAGAGCGCATACCGGCACCGGATGCAGACCGACTGGTGGCGCGTCATGCGGGGCCGCGAGCTGGCTCCGGGCCAGATCGGCTGCCTGCTGTCGAACTGGCTCATCTGGCAGCGCATGGTCGAGGCCGGGACGCCCTGCGCCATCATCCTGCAGGACGATGCGCGGCTGGAGGATGGGTTCGCCGTCATCGTCGAGGAAATCCTGAAAGCCGATGTCGAGTGGGACATCGTGAATCTTGCGCCGAAGCGGCAATACCGCATCGACCGGATGCTGGCCGTGCTGGACGGCGTCCGCTGGCTCGTCCGCTATCGCCGCCGCTTCGGCGGGGCCGTCGGCTACCTCATCCGGCTGGAGGCGGCCGAGGCTCTGCTCCACCACTGCTGGCGCATCCGCGCGCCGATAGACTGGCTCTATGCGGAATGGTGGCAGAACGGGCTGGCGTTCCTCGCCGTCGATCCCGCAATCGTGCGGCATGCCGGCGTGGAACCCACCATCAGGACGAAGCCGAAGGCAAAGCGGACTGTCTTGGAGCACGCGGCCGCGGCCAGCTACCGTCTGGCGGACTGGTTGCGCCGTTGCCAGGCGCGGAAGTCGTTATGACACGCGTTGCATGACGCATAAATCCGACCCGGATGTCCGGAAAACAAAATTGGGGAGTGTTGGGCGATGAGTCGGATTCTGGCCTGGATTATTTTTGCCATCGCCCACGCCGTCACCTGTCCTTTTGGCAGCAAACGCAGGCTCAAAGCATTATACCGCGCTCATTCAATCTTGCTGCAAAGGAAATTCTTTATTTCCGACACATGCCGGGGCACGCTGCAATTCGGCTCGGAAAGCGGCGTACGGTTCTCGCAGCTTGATCGTTCCGAGCCCGATACCATCGAATGGCTCGATAATTTCCCGGATGAACCTGTAGTGTTCTGGGACATAGGCGCCAATGTGGGCGTGTACAGTCTATATGCTGCCCTGCGCCCGAATGTGCGGGTGCTGGCTTTCGAGCCCGGCGCAGCCTCCTACCGGGCGCTCAACAGGAATATAGAATTGAACGGCATGGACGACCGGGTAACGGCGTTGCCTGTCGCCTTTTGCGCGGATACGAAAGTCGACATGCTGAACATGGACAGCACAGAGCCGGGTGGCTCGAAACACGGTTTCGGTGTTGAAGTCGACCAGCTCGACAATGTCATCGACGTCAGATTCCGCCAGGGCGCCATCGGATTTTCCGTAGATGATTTCGTCCGGCTGTTTTCGCCGCCGCTTCCGACCCACCTGAAGATAGACGTGGACGGCCTGGAGCCCGATATTCTCCGCGGCGGACAGAATACGCTTCTGGCTCCGACCGTCAGATCCGTCATTGTTGAGGTCGAGGGCAGCGAGGCCAGGTCGCACAGGCTTGTCGCGTTGATGGCCGGTGCCGGTTTCGTTCCGAGGTCGAGGCCGGAGGGTTCGCCGGCTTGTCGCAATGTTGTCTTCGACAGGCTGCGGGAAGGCGCTTGAGCACCGCGCCGGCCTTCGCTATACAGGCCCGCCTGCCTGTGTTGGAGCGCCCCGCCGATGAAGCCCGACATCCATCCCGAGTATCACGAAATCACCGTCGTGATGACCGACGGGACCGAATTCAAGACGCGCTCCACCTGGGGCAACGAGGGCGACACCTTGCGGCTCGACATCGACCCGCTCTCGCATCCCGCCTGGATCGGGGGCAACCAGCGGCTTGTCGATACGGGCGGCCAGGTGGCGCGCTTCAACAAGCGCTTCAAGAACTTCGGCATCTAGCACGCCCCATGGACGGCGAGACGCTCTCGCCGGCCGCGGTCCGGCCCGCACCGGCAGCGTCCTGCAACGGCGCCGCTTACGAGGTGCAACGGCCGCAAGAGCAACTGCTTCCCATCGTCGTTGCGAGCCCGCATAGCGGCGCGGTCTATCCGCGCGCCTTCCTGGATGCGTCGCCGCTCGACCTGGACCTGCTGCGCCGCTCGGAGGACTGCCATGTGGACCGCCTCGGATCGGGCGCGGTCGGGATAGGGGCGCCGCTGCTCCGCGCGCATTTCCCCCGGGTATTCCTCGACGTCAACCGCGAGCCCTGGGAACTCGATCCCGCCATGTTCGCGGAGCCGTTGCCCGGCTATGTGAAGACCAGGACGCCCCGTATCGCTGCCGGGCTCGGCACCATTCCGCGCTCGGTCGGCAACGGGCTGGAAATCTACCGCTCCAAGCTTACTTTCAGCGAGGCGCGGCAGCGGGTCGAGGGCCTGCACGCGCCCTACCACGCACAGCTGGCGGCGCTGGTCGAAGAGACGCACCGGCGGTTCGGGCAGGCGTTGCTGATCGATCTGCACTCGATGCCGTCGGCAAGCTGGGGCGGTCGCTGGCCCCGGGGCAGGAAAGGCGCGGACATCGTGCTCGGCGACCGCCACGGCACGGCGTGCTCGCCCGACATTACCGCATCGGCCGATGCCCATCTCCGTGAGCGGGGCTACAGCGTGGTGCGGAACGACCCCTACCCCGGCGGATACACGACAAGGCGCTACGGCCGGCCGGGCAAGGGCCGCCACGCACTCCAGGTGGAAATCAACCGGGCCCTTTACATGAACGAGGCAACGCTTGCGCCCCGGGCGGGCTTCGCGCGCCTGGCCCGCGACCTGACGGCCCTGTTCGAGTGCCTGGCGGCCTCCCTGCCGCACCGGCCCGCATGAAGCCGCCCGGCGTCGCCTCGGGAGACGCCCTGTTTCTCGACCTTGACGGCACGCTGATCGAAATCGCACCCACGCCGGATGCCGTGCGGCCCGCGCGCCGCCTTCCGCAGCTTCTCGGACATCTGTCGCACCGTCTTGGATCGGCGCTCGCGATCATCAGCGGCCGGCCCATCTCCGAAATCGACCGAATCCTGGCGCCGCTCGTACTGCCTGCCGCCGGCCTGCACGGCCTTGAGCGGCGGTCTGCGAACGGAACCCGTCATCCTCCGCCCGCCCTGCCGCGGCTGCGCGAACTCCGAACGGCGCTTCAGGACTTTGCGGCAGACCATCCGGGTCTCCTGCTCGAAGACAAGGGCGCGGCGCTCGCCCTGCATTACCGCGCCCGGCCCGACCTGCGGGCAGCAGCAGCCGCCGCCGTGGAGGCGGCCCTCGGTTGCGCGCGCACAGGACTCGCTGTCCAACGCGGCAAGGCCGTCATAGAAATCCGTCCCGACGGCGCGGACAAGGGCATGGCCGTCGCAGCCTTCATGTCCGAGCCGCCATTCGCCGGCAGGCGTCCGGTGTTTGCCGGCGACGACTTAACCGACGAAGCTGCGTTCCGTGCCGTGCGGGAACGGGGCGGCGTGACGGTCCGCGTGGGCGGCAAGGGAACGACCGCCGCCGAGTGGAGCCTTGCGGATGTCGCGGCGGTCCATGCCTGGCTGGCCGCAACGGAGGGATGACATGCGTTCACTCGAACTCAGCATGATCGGCAACAGCAGCTATGCTGCACTGCTCGACCCGCGCGCCCGCATCGTCTGGGCCTGCATGCCGCGCTTCGACGGCAACCCCGTCTTTTGCGACCTGCTGGAGCCCCAGCAGGATATCGGCTTCTACGAAGTCGAGATCGAAGGCTTCCTGCGCAGCGAGCAGACCTACAGGCCCAACTCGGCCATCGTCGAGACCTGCCTGTTCGCGGAGAACGGCGCCGCGATCGAGATCCTGGACTTCGCGCCCCGGTTCAAGCAGTTCGGGCGCCTCTTCCGGCCGCTGAGCCTCGTGCGGCGCATCCGCCGCCTGGGGGGCACGCCGCGCATCCGCATAAGGCTGCGTCCTGCCAGCAATTACGGCGCCGAGCCCGCCCAGGTGACGCGCGGCAGCAATCATATCCGCTACATCCTGCCGGACCATGTCCTGCGCCTGACCACGGAAGTGCCGGTCTCCTTCGTGTATGACGAGACGTCGTTCCTCCTGGACAAGCCCATCGATCTCATCCTGACGCAGGACGAAGCGCTGACGCGGCCGGTGCATGAGGTCGCGCGCGAGTTCGAGGAGCGGACCGACGAGTACTGGCGCGAATGGGCGCGCTACCTGGCCGTGCCTTTCGAGTGGCAGGACGCCGTTATCCGCGCGGCAATCACGCTCAAGCTCTGCTCGGTCGAGGACAGCGGCGCCATCGTCGCGGCCGTCACCACCTCCGTGCCCGAAGCGGCGGGCACGGAGCGCAATTGGGACTATCGCTTCTGCTGGCTGCGCGACGCCTATTTCACCATCCGTGCGCTCAACCGCCTCGGCGCGACGCGCACGATGGAGGAGTTTCTCCGCTACATTCTCAATATCGTCGCTTCGAGCCCGGACGGCCGCCTGCAGCCCGTGTTCGGCGTCCAGATGGAGACGACGCTCTCGGAGTCCTCCGTCGAAACGCTGGCCGGCTATCGCGGCCACAGCCCCGTGCGCGTCGGCAATCTGGCCTATGTCCAGACCCAGCACGACGTCTATGGCGCCGTCGTGCTTGCCTGCGCCCAGGCGTTCTTCGACCGGCGCATCGACCTGCACGGCGACGACCGGCTGTTCGAGACCCTGGAGCGCATCGGCGAGACAGCGGCGCGCATGTTCGACCAGCCCGATGCCGGCCTCTGGGAACTGCGCGGGCGCGAGCGCGCCCACACCTTCTCGGCGCTGATGTGCTGGGCCGCCTGCGACCGCCTGGCCCGGATCGCCATGCAGCTGGACCATCCCGACCGGGCTTCCGTGTGGAACGGGCACGCCCGGACGATCCGGGCCCGGATCGAACGGGACGGCTGGAACGAGGAGAAGCAGGCCTATGTCAGCGCATTCGGAGGCACGGAGGTGGATGCCGCCCTGCTGCTGATGCACGAACTTTCGTTCTGCGAGGCCGACGATCCCCGGTTTCTCGGCACCATTGCCGCGGTCGAGCGCGAACTGCTCCGCGGCGATCATGTGTTCCGGTACGTCGAAGCCGACGACTTCGGAACCCCGCACAACGCATTCAATGTCTGCACGTTCTGGTATATTGACGCGCTTGCGGCGGTCGGCCGCCGTGACGAGGCGCGGCGGCTCTTCGAAAACATGCTCGCATGCCGGAACCGGGCGGGGCTGTTGTCGGAAGACCTGAACACCGAAACGAACGAACTATGGGGCAACATTCCGCAGACCTACAGCATGGTCGGCCTGATCGTGTCGGCGCTGCGCCTTTCGAAGTCCTGGGAGGAAGCGTTCTGAAGA
>JAJECZ010000375.1 GCA_022821735.1 Alphaproteobacteria bacterium
GAACTCCCCGCTGCCATCCTGGTTCTTGAAGCCGGCGCGGTAATTGGCGGTCCAGACGGCGCTCAGATTGCCGCGCCGCGCCAGGAACCCGACGCGGACGGCGTTCCGGGCGATGACGAACCGCTCCTTGCGGCCCGCGAAGCGGTGTTCCGCGTCGAGGACGTGCCTCCAGGCTCCCCGCATGCCCACAACGCCCCAACTCGTCCTCATGCCGCCGCCGAAGCGGGTGTTGATGCCCGAAATCTCGGAATCGCGGATGTTGTCGTAGCTCTGGTGGATGGTGATATCGCCGCCATTGCGCTGGATGCAGTTGCTGCCGCCCATGGGGCATTCGGGCAAATTCAGCATGGCCCAGGTCGCGGTGTTCAGCGCCGGCTCGCCGGACACCGAGAGCCGGTACCATTCCGTGGCCAGGAAGAACGGTCCCTGGCGGGCCTCGGCGCCGACGGCGAGCCTCTCCACTTCCGAAGGATCGAGCCGCGGATTGCCGCTGGCCTCGCGCGTCACCTGCCGGCGGTTCGGCGCGGCGCAAGTGCGGGACTGCGGCGGTCCGCCGCCGGGGTCGCACTGGATATAGGGGTGGTCCTGGTCCTCGGTGCTGTAGAGGTCCGCCATCGAGGGTGAACCCTCTCCCGTGCTCCAGGAGCCGCGCAGTGCGACGATACCGGTCGGCCGGTATTCGGCCCCGACGCGCCAGAACCCCAGCCCGCCTACATCGTCATATTCGACGCCGCGCCCCGCGACCCTGAGGTCCAGCCTGTCGGCCAGCGGCACGGACATTTCCGCGAAGGCCGCGGCGGTGTTGCGCTCGCCGGCATAGCTGACCCCGCCGGAGCCGAGCACGTCGGTTACATCGCGAGCTACGCCTTTGTTCGGTCCCTCAACATGGCGAAAGCGCAGAAGCTGGTGCGCCTCGACCGTCCCCAGCTCGACCCCTGCGGTCCATGCCGCATCGCGGCCGCCGAGCGCGAAGCCGGACCCCTCCAGCGCAAACCGGGTCGAAAAGCTCTCCGCACCGGAATCCTGTTCTTCCCGCAGGCTGCTGTCCCTTATCGCTTCCAAGTGGTCCGGGTCTTGGGAAAACGGGTTCACGAGGTCGTAGCGTCCCTCCTGAACGGCGTCCTGGATCGTCGGGCCATGCACCAGGGTGTTGCCGGTCAGGAAGCTGTCGAACCGCCAGGCGTCCATGCGCACATCGTAGCCGAGGTCCTCCGCCAGCCGACCCGTAATACCCAGGGAAATGTCGTATTCCTCGGTATCCCATACCCAGTCCCGGTTGCCGTGGGCCACGAAGCGGTGCCCCACGGCGAACCGGTCGCCGGTGTCCGCAATGGTTTCGCCGGCCGCCGCGTTGATTGCTGCGAGCAGGCCGCTGTCCGGGGTGAAGGTGAACACATCGACCGACGGCGCGTAGCGGAATGCCGAATCGCTCTGCGTGATATTCACATCCAGATGCAGTTCGGCATCGTCGCCGAGCGGATGGTCCAGGTTCAGGATGGCGCTCTGCTGCTCGTAGCTGGAGGTGTCCCACCAGATGTCGCCGTAGGCGAAGCCGCAGCCTTCGTCGCCGTTGCTGATGAGGGGCGGGTTGCTGAGCGGGCCGGTATAGCCCAGCGCCGGGTCGCAATCCCCCAGCGCGACGGACCTTATGTCTTCAAAATCCCCGTCAGTGTCGAGCTGAACGACATAGACGGTGTTGCCGCTGAGGCTGACATTCTTCGCGTCGCTGAATGAGCCGCCCTCGACCCATTCGGAGCGGCTGTGCTCCCGGGCGCTGCCGGGAATTTCCTGGCGGTCGAGCATGTCCACGCCGAGGGTCATGCGCCCTCCCTTGCCGACCGCGCCGCCCCAGAAGACGCTGCCCTGCGAGCTGTCGCCGCCGTCCCGGCTCGGCGCCCGTGCGACCATGCGTGTCTCGAAGCCGTCAAGGTCCTTCCTCAGCACGATATTGAGCGCGCCGCGCACAGTGGCGCCGCCGAGCGTGCCCAGGCTGTCGGGACCGAGAACCTCGATGCGCTCCACGGCCGAGAGCGGCAGGGGGTCCAGGTCGCTGGCGGTGGAGGCGTAAGGCCTGCCATTGACCAGGACGAGCAGGTTCTGCCCGCCGGTGAGGAAGTAGCGGATGATGCCCGTGTCCAGCAGTTCCTCGAGCGTCTGCGCGCCCGAACGCTCGATGAAGTCCCGGTCGTATTTGGCGACGACGCGCGGCGCCGGCGCCAGCGGGCCTGCATGGGCCGCGCCCGCGGCCAGCAGGGCGAAAACGGCAAGCGATACCAGGAATGTCTTCATCGGAATTCTCCGCTCCCGTCGTCCGGACCGACCGAACGCCTTTCGCCAATTGCCGCCGAGTCGGCCGTGTGTCAAAAGCGCATACGCATTGTCGGCGCCTGCGGCCCGAAGTGCCGCCATCGGAAGCCCTGCCCTCATCGACCCATGTTCCTCCCGGCTCCGGCGCAGAACCGGCGCAGCGCCTGTGTCAGCGGCATGGAGACCGCCAGATCCGGCGGCAGGAGACCATCTGCACATGACAATATCCAATATTAATTTCAAACAATCTCTATGATGAAATCCACTAATTCGGCGCGCCAGCCGTCCGGCTGGCGCGCCGCGCAGTATCGGCTTGCCAGGGCCGGGAAAGCATAGGCGTAATATATGCATCTGGGGCTGAGGATGCATGAAAGGAACTTATACCCACCACCACATGGGCCCCAGCGGCTAGCGCGGAGCGAGTTAGATGGATTCGCTTTGTTTGGTCAAGGGGTTGTCGTCTGGGCTTGGCTCCCGGGCGGTTGGAGCGTGGGCGGCTTTGTTGGCGCGTCCAGGCCCAATCATCAGTGGCATTTATCTGGCTGCTCTCGGTTTTGTGGTTACCGGATGCGGCCTGATCGAGGTTGAGAGAGCCGAGCACGCGGCAGAGGAAGCAGCTGGACGAGTTGCGAAGTATGCGCCGCGTGTGCCGCAGGACAGCAGGTTCGAAAAGCTCGTTGTCACGGAGAGCCCGTGGCTCGGGATTTCGGTCGGCGAGGCTGCAGGCGCCGATCCGCTTCCGGATGACCTGCTCGCAGAAGGCGCGATAGTCCTTCCCCTTCAGGGCCCGCAGGAAGACGAGGTCCTCGCCGCTCGCATTGAGGACGTGAGCGGTTTGTCGGTACGCCTGGTCGGTCCCGCGCCGCGTGGCGGCGCCGAGTTCATTGCCAATACGTCGGACGGACTGACGGGGGGAGCTGGGGTCTGGTCCGGGCCGTTGGACCGCCTGCTCAACGGGTGGTCGGGTGCCAAGGGGTACGTCTGGAAGTACGACGGAAAGGCAAAGGCGATCGACGTGGTGCGTTGGGTCTCCCGGACGTTTCGGGTGAATGCGCTGCTAGGCAATCAGGAATGGCAGGTTGCGACGTCGACAACGGGCGGCGGCGGGGGAGACGGGACGTCCGGAAGCAATGTCCAGTCGATCAAGACACAGCTGCAACTGGACGCGTGGGCAGAAGTGTCCGAGCAACTGCAGGCGATATCGGGCGGAGACGCGGAGCTCAGCTTCTCGAAGATCGGCGCGGAGGTCATGGCGCGAGGCGTTCCTGGCGCAGTGGAGCGGATACGGCAGCGTCTTGAACGTCTGAATCGGACGATCCTCCTGCCGGTGACGCTCGGGTTTCACATCTACCGCGTGTCCTATGAGCGCGATGCGAACTACAACCTGGACCTGCGCGGGGCGCTCAACCAGGTGCTCGGCGCTTCGGCGCGGGTCGAGTTTAGCGGGGGCGGCATCGTCGTCCGACACCGCTCGGCCGGGGTTGGGCCCCGGAACAAAGCCCTCGATGCGACCGTCGAGGCGCTGCACGAGGTGGGCACGACCTCGCGGATGCTGTCGGTCGAGATTTCGTCTTTGAACGGCAGGCCTGCACAGTTCTACCGGCTGAGCGACAAGGCGTATCTGAAGCGCATCCGGACGGTCACGACGGACAGCGGGGCCACAAGTCAGGAGTATGAGCCCGGGACGGTTTCCTGGGGCATAGCGATCAGCTATCTCGCCCAGATAGTGGCGCCGGACGAGGTGCTGGCGAGGTTGAGCGTCAACATTTCGGACCAGCCGCAGATCAGGAAGTTCCCCGAGAGCGTATCGGCGAACCAGCTCCAGATTCAGCTTCCGGACGACTATTCGCGGCGAGCGATTTCTTCGACGCAGGCGATCCGCACCGACGAAACGCTGGTGCTGACGGGCTTTGCGGACCGCTCATCCAGCGGGTCGCGGAGCAGCCCTGTCGATGCGGGTTATGCCCCGTTGCGCCGCTGCGCGGGGGTTGCGGAATGATGCGGCCCGCAACGCAGGAGAGGCTCCGCATGCGTGCGGGCGCCGCGCTTATGCTGGCGTGCGGACTCGTGCTGTCGGCCTGCGGCGGTGCGGGCGAAGTCGGTCTTCCTTCCGCTCCCGGCCCGGCGCCCGGGACCGGCGTGCCCGGGGAGACGGGCGGGGACCAGGCGGCGCGGGCCGCTGAAATCCTGTTGCGGACGGATTCGGTTCTGGCGACGCGCGTGCATGGGCAGCGCCGGAAGCTGCCGCCGGAGGACGGGGTTCTGCCGGACCCGCTGGCGCCACCCGACGAGCTGGAGCGGCTGGATTTCGTCCTGGAGGTCGAGTGTGGGGGAACGTCGTGCTCGGTTCGCGCCTCCGAAGGCGGCGTGCGGGGCGGGTTCGGGCTGGGCGATCTGAACTGGGTGACGCGGGCTTCGAGCGCATGGGGGAGCCGGCACGGGATTACGCTTCTGGAGGCTCAGGCCGACGTGCGCGAGGCGACGCCCTCCACGCCGGACGTGCGCAGCCTGGGGGCCTGGATGCACCACAGCGGCTTCCTCTTCAGCTGCCGGAGAGTGGCAGATAAGCGACGTCGCGTGTTCCGGGACCAGTTGTTCGGGTTCGGGGAGCGGACGCGGCGGGATCGGGGTCGACAATTCCGGCTGGCTGGCGCGCGCGGGCGTGGTGGAGGCGAGTCCGGAGTTCGACCTGGTGTCGGGTTCGGATGCCGATGCCGAGAGCTGGGGCGGCTGGATGCGCCACAGCGGGTTCGGCATCCTCCTGGAGCGCGAAGGAAGCGGCGAGGACCTCGTCGAGTTCCGTTACGGCATGGCGGCCGGGGCGTTGGCCGACGTGAGTCCAGGCCAGAACGTCAGGGCCGCATGGCGGGGCCGGATGGTCGGGGTAACGGAGAGGGGCGGGTTTGCGGCCGGCCGACTGATCGGCGTGGCGGCGCTCAGTTACCGGTCGGTCGAGGCGCTGGGCGATGACTCCGAAGCGGGCGACGTGGTCGGGCGGATCGATGCCGCGTTTACGGACATTGTGAACGTGCTGACCGGAGCGTCGGTTGAGGATGCGCGCTTCGCGAATGTCCCGGTCAGCCTGCTCGATGTGACGACGAGGGAGGTCGAGGTGCCGGACCCGGAAGGGCCGGAAGGAGCAACGACAGTGGAGATTGTCTTCGAGTCGGCGAACATGGCGTTCGAGGCAGGCGTCGTCGGCAACCGGATCCGGGGCGGGTTCTTCGGCCCGACCCGGGCCGAGGTTGCCGGCGTTTTCGAACAGAACGGAATCCTGGGGGCCTTCGGTGCCGAGCTTGAGTAAATGCCGGCGTCGCCGGCGGATGGTCGAGGAGCTGGCCCGATCGGGGGCTGCCTGCATCCGCGCGAGTTCAGGTTTCCATGCGGAAGCGGGTTCATGAGGAAGCTGGTGGATTCGTGGCATGGGCGCCTGGAGGAACTCGGAAACGGCAAGAGATTTTCTCGTCCGGAGGGGGTCCCTGGGGTGATTCGGGTTGGCCTGGTGAAGGCTTCACTCACGCCGGCGGGGCTGTTCGCGCTGAGAACGGGGTTCCTGCCGTCGGAGCGCGATCTTGCGCTTCTTCGTTCCTTGGCCGGGCTCCAGGTTTGGTCAGGAAGGGTCTGGCGTTTCGGTTCCGAGGGTTTCGTCCTGCAGGCGAATGGCCTGGTACTGGGCCGGTTCCGGAAATGCGGGCTTTGCGTCCGCGGACGTCGCCGCCGCGGCTCGAAGGGCAATTCATTTCGAGCCAGTCGAAAAGGGCTGACGTTCGCGAATGAAATGGCGGATCGGTTCGGGCCGGGTTGGTGGCGAGAGGACGGGTGCTGTTTGCGTGACCGGCCGGCGGCAGCGGGAGTCGGGGGGCGATTCGATGGCTAGGCGGCGAAAGCAGTTGCAGCGAAGTATCAGGCGCGGCAGAGGGGGGCTGAACCGACGGGATAGCAGCCTGCAACACTTCACGGCTGTGGGCGCCGCGACCGCCGGGTTTGGTATTGGGGCGGCGACGGCTAGGCGAAGGCGGCGAAAACGCATCGAGCGCATTCGCGACCCTTCCGACCTGCTCGCCCGTCTCCTTGGGGACGGCAAGTCCACCGTTGCCGGACGACTTGCCGGCGCCTTCCGCAGAACTGGCCGGGACAATGAAGCCGACGAAATCCTGTCGGCCATGAAGAGCGCCGGTTACGATGTCCGCGAGACTGACCCGTTCGAGCCGTCACGGACATTCGGCAGTCCGGCCGCCCCGCAGCGACCTCCTGTAGTCGGTCGGTTGCAATTTATGTGGGAGACGTTCCGGGAGCCGGTCATACGGATATTCCCGGAGGCGCCCGGACTGCCGGAGGATCCCGAAGCCTATCTGGCTTTCGTCGACGACATCTATCCGAACGATGCCTATCACTCCCTGTCGATCGAAGGCTATCGGGTGACGCCCGAACTGATTGAGCGTGTCCGGACGGGCAACTGGAACCCGGAGACCAACGACGCCGACAGGCGGAGCCATGACGCCATGGCGGCGCGCGGTTACTGGCAGGCGTTCCGGCTGGTCCGGCAGGATATCGCCGAAATCACAGCCGGCGCGAACCCCGGCCCTCTGGTTGCTTTGCACCATCGGGAATGGTACCGCGAACTCTTCCAGCCCGGCGTTGAGGCTGGAATCAGCGAACCCGCCGTTCTCGCCGGTTACCGGAATCTCGCCGTATTCCTGCTTGGGTCCCGCCATGTCCCCCCACGCCATGAGGCGGTGCGCGACGCCATGCCGGCACTGTTCGACCTGCTGGGGGAGGAACCCGAACCGTCGGTACGCGCGGTTCTCGGCCACTGGCTGTTCGGCTATATCCATCCCTATACCGACGGCAATGGACGCATGGCCCGCTTCCTAATGAACGCCATGCTCGCATCCGGCGGATATCCTTGGACCGTGACGCCTGTGGATCGGCGCGCGGACTATCTTTCGGCGCTCGAGCAGGCGAGCGTGCACCAGGACGTGGAACCGTTCGCCCGGTTCGTGGCGAGCCAGGTGGAATGGTCGATCGACTGGCGCCGGTCGCGGCTGGCGGGCCAGCCGGACGCTCCATCTTCGGGTTCTCAGGTCACCGGACCTTCCGTAAGCGGTTTGAGCGGGTCACCTTCCGGCAGGGTGTCTGATTTGGGCATCACCTCTGCGATGTAAGCAGGAGGTGAGAGTCTGAATGCAGACCTCAATTTCGACTCTGAGGAGCGTCGAGGTGCTGCCGGTGCTTGG